>RFGN01000528.1 GCA_003696645.1 Gammaproteobacteria bacterium
AATTCAGCCGGATCTGGTGATCGGCAATATTCCATACACGATTCCGGTGGTCTGCAACAGTCTGAAAATACCATGCATCAACCTGTGCTCCCTGAACTGGGCAGACATCCTGGAGGGGTACTGTGGTCAATTCCCCGCGGCCAGAAGAGTCATCAAGGAGATTCGACAGGCCTATTCTCATGCGACCCATACACTGGCCTTAGAAGCTGGTATGCCGATGGATTGGCTGCAACCTCAGACCCGGATCGGTCCGATTGCAGAAATAGGACAACCACAAAGAAATAGGGTACTGCAACATCTCGGCCTGCCAGAAAATGCACGCCTGATGCTGGCCACTATGGGGGGGATCGACAGTCAACTGCCGATAGACCAGTGGCCTGTTGTCGAGAATCTCTTTTGGCTGGTCGAGCATGCTGATCGCTTCAGGCATCCACAGGTTCGCGATTTACGTTCTGTTCCACTGCCTTTCCTGGATCTATCCTGTTCCTGTGACGGCATGTTGATCAAGGTAGGTTATGGAAGCATGGTAGAGGCCGCGATTCATGGTATCCCGACCCTCTACCTTCCTCGCCATGACTGGCCCGAGGAACCCTTCTTGATAGACTGGTTTCAACGTCATGGAATCGGGATGGAAATTGACCGTTCATCCTATGAATCTGGAGGTTTCCATGACTCGCTCAATACCTTGTGCAAAAAGCATGCTAGAATCGCGAATATCGCATCAGGTAACCATCAGGCCGCCCGATTCATTCTGGACCTTTTGAACCGCTGAATACGTTTACTCCACCTCCGATAAATGAAGGCCTTTCCACCATATCTTCACCGTTTTATTCAGCCATATCTATGGTTGGCAGTTGTCTCGTCAATGATAGCTGGATGTGCCTCGAACCCACAATCGGCAAAAATAGCCAAACCTGAAAAGAAACTGGCTCAACCTTCGGCCTCCACCTATGATCCAGACCAGATTCGTGCCGATCTGGCCCTGCTTCGAGCTTTCAATTCTGCCTCGCCCGAACTGAAAACGGCTATCTTCCAATTGCGTTCCAGCAATCCGTATCAACAGATAAAAGGCATCCGCAACCTGCGCCGACTGGTCCCGGAATCAGCCATAGCCGTCCCTGCTCTGCTCACCTTTCTCTCTCAGAACAAGAGCATTGCATTGCACCTTTCTCCCTTTGACAAGTCTGATGAAAATCTGACCTCGCTGAGCCTTGAGGCACTGGAAACCCTGATAGCCATCGGCCAACCTGCTGTCCCGGATCTGATTAGAAAGATTTCAGACCCTGACCCGCTGGTCCGGCGACGCGCGATCTATGCACTGGGTGAAATTGCTGCCCCCGAGGCCCTCAAACCGCTTGAAGGCATCAAACGCGAACCTGATCCACGCGTTCGTGCCGTGTTACATAGCGCAATCAAGAAGATCCGTGCACGCTATCCAGGGAGTATCGAGCAAGTTGGCCTTTAATCATGTGAGGCTTTATTGTTGGCTATCGGATTGGCAATGATATCCTCTTCGGCAGAAGACGGTTTGCCACCATCTTTCTCCCCAGCCTTTTTATCCTCAAGGTTTATGACCCTTGCATGAGTCACCATCCCCTGCACGATCTTGGTGATCTCGATGACATAGTCGCCCAAACGGATACTTGCTCCAGCCTCCGGGATAGATTCCAGCTGTTCCAGAATCAACCCGTTGAGGGTTCTGGGACCATCTGTCGGCAGGTGCCAGCCTGTCTTGCGATTGATCTGACGCAGGGATTGGCTGCCATCAATAATGCAACTGCCGTCCTCCTGCCACTGAAAACCCTGCATGTCCACAATCACCTCTTCGGCAAACTTGCCAACAATTGCCTGCAGGATATCGAGCAGAGAAACCAGACCGATGATATCTCCATACTCATTGATCACCAAACCTATATTGCGCCCACGCTTCTGAAAGTTGCTAAGTTGCACCCCCAGAGCCGTTCCCGATGGGATAAAATAGGGCTCCGAGCATAAGGCCTTCAAGCGTTCGCCATCCAGCTCCCCCTTCATTCCTTCGGTAAACAGCTCGCGTACACTGATCGTCCCGATCAAGTTATCAATATGGCCTTCATAGACCGGCAGGTTGTAATACTGACTGCGTTGCGCAGTCTTCATGATGTCTTTGAATGAGTCCTCAATATCGATGCCCTGAATGCGCCCCCTCGGCACCATGATATCATCCACGACTACCTCCTTGAGCTCCAGCACATTGAGGAGCATGGACTGATATTTTCCGGGTAACAGGGCACTTGATTCGTTGACGATACTCTTGAGTTCACCGGCACTCAGATGCTGCCTTTCTGCCCGTTTGGGATCGACTCCCAACGGTTTCAAAAGATTATTGGCCAGGATGTTTATGATGCTGACCAACGGCAGCAAACCCTTCATCAGAATGGTCAACACATAGGCAGCAGGAAAGGCAACCCGCTCCGGGTGCAAGGCTGCCAGTGTCTTTGGTGCCACCTCCGCAAAGATCAGGATTACGAATGTCAGCACAAAGGCGGCCGCAGCCACCCAGGCCTCGCCGAAAAGCTTCAGTGCAATCATGGTGGCGATGGAAGAGGCCATGATATTGACAAAGTTATTGCACAGAAGGACCAGTCCAAGCAGCCGGTCAGGTCGATGCAGCAACTTGAGCGCACGGATTGCCGAGAGATTACCCTGTTCGGCAAGATGTTTCAGGCGGTGACGGTTGAGCGCCATCATCGCTGTTTCCGACGCCGAGAAGGCACCCGACAGAATGATCAGCAACCCCAACAGCAGGAAAAGAAGCCCCGATGAATCGGATGTCATGTCTCAATCACAGGTTAATCAGCTCTTCAGTATGATCGCTTCTTCAATGATGAAGGATGACTTCCAGAACCAGTTTACTGCCCAGATAACTCAACATCAACATGACAAATCCGACCACCAGCCAACGCACCACCAATCTGCCACGTAGGCCATGATGCCAACGCGCCCATAACAGTCCCCCAAAGACAAGCCATGCAACAATGGAAAAAACCGTCTTGTGGACCAGGTGCTGGGCAAAGAGATTTTC
Source organism: Gammaproteobacteria bacterium (assembly GCA_003696645.1). Classification (GTDB taxonomy): domain Bacteria; phylum Pseudomonadota; class Gammaproteobacteria; order J025; family J025; genus J025. The sequence continues at coordinate 3,062 of RFGN01000528.1, forward strand.
CACAAAGACAAACCCCGTCAGAAGAGAAAGACTCAGTAGCACAAAACCGGCAGAAATCAGCCGAAACAGGCCATTTTCCATCTCCTGCAGGGGTGGAAAACTTTGCGTCAGGGCATTGATGCGCTTTCTGTGCAGAAAACGATCCTGTATTCCAAGCATGACCCCCTGCGCCACTGCCAATGCCAGACAACTGTAAGCCAGAATAGAGATCACGACATGCAAGACCATGTGAAATCCGGTCGATGTCGTCATGATGTGATGCGAGTCAAACAAGCCGTCGAGTAATACACCGACACCAAGAAGCGGGAAAACCACCAACCCCAGATTTTCAATGGCTGCAAAAGGAAGCATGACCAGCAACAGAATGCCAATGAACCACCCCCACAGGGACAAGGCATGATAAAAGCCCAGGTCAATCCCCGCCGTGTGAAAAAGGCTGTTTTTCAGTGTCAGGGCATGTACCAGCAACCCGGCAAGACCAAACCATGTAAACCTCGACAAGACTCCCTCGCCGGCAGGACGCTTTCCCTGCAATCGCAGGCATAACCAGAGAAAGGCCAGAGCATAGCCCAAAAACGATAAACTATTCAGCAAAAATAATGAACTCATGTAATAATAACGGCGCTTTATCCAGGGATTGGCCTACTTGCAGATATCACTAACTAGTTTAGCAGATTTAACCGCCTATCCTGACGTAAAAGTGCATTGATTCATCGCCAATTTCAATCTTCATTACACTTGCAATAACGAAACGTGTTTGACAATTTAACCGATCGACTTAAACAAACGCTGGACAAGGTCAGAGGCAAGGGCAGGCTGACCGAGGACAATATCAAGGAGACCTTGCGTGAAGTACGCATGGCACTATTGGAAGCGGATGTTGCCCTGCCTGTGGCGCGCAGTTTCATTGAGAACATACGCGAAAAGGCTGTTGGCGCAGAGGTCCTGAGCAGTCTCACGCCAGGTCAGGCCCTGATAAAGATCGTCAATGATGAGCTGATCCATCTGATGGGGGATCAGAATGACAGTCTTGATCTGAACACCACGCCTCCCGCCACGATCCTGATGGCTGGCCTGCAGGGCTCGGGTAAGACAACTACGGTTGCCAAACTGGCCCGCTGGCTTCGCGAAAGGGAAAAGAAAAAGGTCATGGTATGCAGTTGCGATGTCTATCGACCCGCAGCCATCGATCAGCTGGAGACCTTGGCCAGGCAGATACAGGTCGAGTTTTTTCCCAGCACTCCCGACCAGAAGCCAGTGGAAATTGCCCGCTGTGCAACCGATGCCGCCAAAAAAAATCTCTGCGATATCCTGATCATTGACACGGCTGGGCGCCTGCATGTCGATGAAGACATGATGACAGAAATTCAACAACTGCATCAGGCCATTGATCCGGTGGAAACCCTCTTCGTGGTCGACAGCATGACTGGCCAAGATGCCGTGAATACCGCCAAGGCCTTTGGTGATGCCCTGCCCCTGACTGGTGTTGTGCTGACAAAAACAGATGGAGATGCCAGAGGTGGAGCCGCTCTGTCTGTTCGACACGTTACCGGCAAGCCAATCAAATTCTTGGGGGTGGGTGAAAAAACCGACGCACTGGAACCCTTTCATCCCGATCGGATCGCTTCTCGCATCCTTGGCATGGGAGATGTCCTGTCACTGGTGGAGGAAATTGAACACAAGGTCGACAAGAAAAAGGCCGCCAAGCTGGCCAAGAAACTGGCCCGGGGGAAACAATTTGATCTCGAGGATTTTCGCGACCAATTGCAGCAGATCAAGAAGATGGGTAACCTGACCTCCTTGCTGGAAAAGATGCCTGGCATGAGTCAGATCCCGGATGCTGTCAAGAATCAGGTCAACGACAAATCCATCATGCGCATCGAAGCCATCATCAACTCCATGACCCCCCATGAACGACAGTTTCCGAAGATCATCAATGGCTCACGCAAGAAACGTATCGCGAGAGGGAGTGGCGTCCAAATCCAGGATGTCAACAAGCTGCTGAAGCAGTTTTCCCAGATGCAACGCATGGCAAAAAAGGTGACAGGTGGAAAAAGCAAGCTCAAAAACATGATGCGTGGTCTCAAGGGACAGTTTCCATCAGGGCCTGGAGGAGGCATGCCCTTTTAACCCCACATACTAGACATAAATGATTTCAGGAATTACCTTGGGAAACTGGCTGATTTTTCTGGGTCTGAATGGATTCATTCTGGCAGGGGCGTTCAGTCTGGCCTGTTTCTATTTCAGAAATGATTCCCTGTCCATCAAGATCGTCACCACTCTTCTGC
>RFGN01000529.1 GCA_003696645.1 Gammaproteobacteria bacterium
CCTGGCCCTCATCATTGACGGCACGGCTGGCTTCTGGTGCAAGCTGAGCTTCGAAAACGGCAAAGAGGCGCTGAAGCCCCTGCAGGAAAACTACGTGGACGTGGTGCTGATGGACATTGAAATGCCGGAAATGAACGGCATCGAATGTGTGCGCAGGCTCAAACCCCTGAAACCGGAAGTGGATTTCCTCATGCTCAGCATCCGGCAAGACGACGAGGCGGTGTTTCAGTCCATCTGTGCGGGTGCTTCCGGCTACCTATTGAAGGACACGCCCCCGGCCGAATTGCTGGTGGCCATTCAGGAAGTGAAAGCCGGCGGAGCCCCCATGAGCGCCGGCATTGCCCGCAAGGTCATCCAGTCTTTTCACAAGCTGAAAGCCTCGCCACTCAGCGAGCGGGAAACCGAAATACTGCGCCTACTGTCGCAGGGCATGAATTACAAAAGCGTCGCAAAAGCGCTCTTCCTCAGCCCACACACCGTCAAAACCCACATCAAGAATATTTACGGAAAATTGCACGTGAACTCCCGTGCCGAGGCCGTGCGCAAAGGCATCGAGGACAAGCTCATCTAAGCGGAAATACCCCATCTGTGCGATTTACCCGCCTCCTTCCGGGAAATAGCTTTGCCGGTAAATTCAACCGGTAACACCATGAAAAATCTGACAATCCTCCTTTCACTTTTGTTATTCTTCGCTGGCGCAATGGAGGCGCAAACCAGGGCCAAAAAGAAGTCCGATGATTTCATTCCCGGCGACAAGGTTATCTTCCTCGACAGCCTGAAATCCGAACAACTGGGCGAGTTTCCCTCCCGCTGGGACCTCAAAAGCGGCACAGCCGAGGTGATGGAAATGGATGGCCACGGCGTCATTGGTTTTGTGCTTCGCAATCGGTCATCAGCCCCCTGATGGACCACGAGAACTGGCTGCCGGAAATCTTCACGGTGGAGTTTGACGTGTACTTCCACAACCGGGGCAACGAGGCCTACACCCTGATGTTCGACAACAGGAAAATGGATGTGGTTATCCGCAATTCG
>RFGN01000530.1 GCA_003696645.1 Gammaproteobacteria bacterium
GAGGCGGCAAGCAAAAGATGGTAGTAGGCCTTTTTTTCAAGCTCCAGTCGTTCTTTTGGATCCAGCGCATGACGTTTATCCAGCTCCCTGACTGTTTCAAGCAGGCGTTCCCAGTCTCCCTCAAGGAGATAGGCCTTTTTCAACAGTTGCAAGAGTTTCGGATATCGTCCATAACGGCGTTTCAGTTTCTTGAGAATTGGCATCGCCTCCCGGCTTTCGCCGCGATCCAGAAGCAATTCGGCATATGTCATGTCGGCCGTAAAGGCGGCATCCTTTTCTCCGGATTCGGCCGCCTGGGTAAGATATTTACGGCACCGTTCAAGCGCCCCCTGTTGATAGGCTGCCCGTGCAGCCTGGAGATAGTGAAGCAATGGCGTTTGACTGTGTGGCAACAGGCGAATGGCCTGCCATTCGGCATCCGACCATTTTCCTTCCAGCATGTAGACTGCACTCTTGCTCAGGGCCTGTTGTGCCTTGTGACCACGCCGGATATTCCGATAGCCAAGAAAACGTTTGGGAGCACGTCGTGTTGCCGCCAGCAACCGCAGCAAATAATGCAGCAGGAGAAAGACAATCAGAAAAAACAGCGCAACGACAGCGATATTGGTCTCAATCAGCCAATCCTGATATTCCAGCATGACATAACCCTGGTCATACTGGATGCCGATTGCAATCAGAACGCCTACAACCAGTGCCAGAACAATGCCCAGCAGCCAACTCATTGCGTTTCTCCAGTGGTCTGTGCCCCAGATTCACCAAGAGAGTTCTGCTGCATTGCAGATTCCTGTTTTTCCAACCAGCTCTGCAACAGCTTTCCGGAACCGGAGATGTCGGGTGCCCGGAAGATCAGTTGAACCTTTTGCAGTTCCTGGATCTGGTGTTCAAGGGCCTGGTAGACCTGGTCCTGGCGATAATACTGTTTCAACCAGTCGAGAACAATCGCCAGACTTTGATGAAACAAGGCATCATTGCGCTGCAGCAGGGACAGACGCGCAACCTCCAGTTTCAGTCGAATATTCTGTGAAAGATAGACCCGCTGATCGGCAGGTAAAAACTGGATTTCCTGTCCATCCTTGTGACGTATCTTGACAAGATCTCTGAGAGAGTCGACAAACCGTTGGCCAACCTGTTCAAGTCGGCTGCTGTCGCTATCGCCATGATCGGACATATTCTGTTCCGAGTCTTCGGCAGCATGACCCTGTTTGATACGGGGAGAAAGCAGCGTCAGATCACCCACGCGTTTCTGCAGGCTGATCAATTGTGCAGACAAGCCGGCGAAATCTATTTTCGGCACAATCTGTAGCTGACCAATCTCATCTGCAATCGCAGTACGGACAGAAAGCAGGGAAGGATCGCCAACCTCTCTCAACCTCTGGTCAGCAGCCTTGAGCGCCATAACAGCCCCATCAACATCTCGTGCCAGATACAATCTGTCGTTGGCAATATGCAACAGATAACTGCTCTCCGAAACCCGCCAACCCTGAAAACGCCCCTTGTTCATTTCAGTATGCAGGGCCTGCACAGCCTCCTGTAACTGTGTCTGGCGCTCTTCAGCATTTTCCAGCCCGACTTGCACTTCCTTGAGTCTACTGTCAGTAAGTTTTGACTGCTCCATGACATGCGTCAGTTTACGGGTCAAACTGGCACTTTCCTGATCCATTTGAGCCTTGACCCGACCAATCTGGTCATGTATTCCCTGTAACTGCAACCAATACCAGTAGCCTCCACCAGCCAGACAACCCAGTAAAATCAGAACCAGTACGAACAGCCATCCTGCACATTGTCGGCATCCTCCAGGTTTCTTTTCAGAGGATGTCGGGGTGTTCTGTTTTTCGGGAATTGATGAAGATGCAACCTTCTCTTTCCGAGTGGATTGCTTCATCGAGCTGGAAGCCGACCCTGTTTCCGTCCCTGCTGCCGCGTCCTGCGAGGCCTTGGTATCCTGATGAGATGATTTCTTTTCTTGTGTCATGATTGATTCCGATTGCTGAGCACTCCCCCCATCCCCGACATTCGGGCATGGGAAGATTATGCCACAGATTTCAGCATGGTGGGGCAGTACGCCGCCATTGTTGCAGGGCCTTCAGAATACCCGCATTGGATACCTCATCCAGCACCATTATTGCACCCTTGAATCCGAGCCGACTCGCCAGCTTCTTTCCTCTTTGGCTGGCCACTACCAGTGCAAGAGAAAAGGGCCAGTTCAAGGAACCACAAAGTCTGACAAAATTCTCCAGTCCTTCATTGCTGGTCGTGACAATAACATCGATCTCCCCCGCCCGACCTTGTGCAAGAATCTCTTTGTAATCCGCCCGCGGCAGACACCGGCGATAACATTCAAGATAATCGACAGTGGCGCCGCGTTGACGCAAACCATCGGCCAGCATTTCGCGCCCACCCTGTCCTCTCACGATCAGGACATGCTTGCCCGCCATCTCCTGCAGTTCAGGCAGGGCCAGCAACCCCTCAGAATTGAAATGTTCAGGCATCAGGTCGGGAGGAAAACCCGCCTGTTGCAGACAGCTTGCAGTCTGCCGTCCCACTGCCCCCATGCGGACCCGGGCAAGACAGCCTTCACCCCTTTGTTGCAAAATCGGCAGACCATATCTGACTGCATTGGCACTGATAAACAGTATCAGATCATGGTGCAATTGCGGAAAATCTGTCACGACAAGGGGTTCAATACACAGGGTCGGCATCAACAGAACCTTCGCTCCATGTTGTTCCAGGAGGGATGCCAGCGCCCTGTTCTGTGGCTCTGGCCGTGTCACCAACACAACCAGACCGGAAAGTGATACGGACTCAGTCTCTGGTTTCAGCGCCTTCTCCGTCCTGAGCGTTCTCTTTTTCCTCTTCGACCATGAGACGCTCGAGAATCTGATCAGCACCCAGAGCAATCAGGCGTTCAGCCAGTTGCTCGCCAATAGTCTCCGCCTCTTCAACCGGACCCCTGCAATGATCACGCAGGATTCTTGAACCATCAGGTTCACCCACCAAACCGTGAAGAACCAGTTCACCCTGTTCCACTACCGCATGGCCGCCGATCGGGACCTGACATCCCCCTTCCAGACGACGGTTCATGGCCCGTTCTGCAGACAAGCGATTTGCTGTTGTATCGTCATGCAGGGGCTGCAAAAGACGCTGTACCTCCCTATCATCCTGCCGGCATTCAATCCCGACCGCTCCCTGTCCGACAGCAGGCAACAGAACCTCCGGATCAATAAATGACTGGATCCGATCGGCCATCTCCAACCTGATCAATCCCGCTGATGCCAGGATAATGGCGTCATATTCTCCATCATCCAGCTTCTTCAGCCGACTGTTGACATTCCCCCTGAGAAAACGGATGGTCAGATGTGGAAACCGTGCCAGCAGCTGACATTGACGGCGCAAACTTGAGGTTCCCACCACACTGCCCTCCGGCAACGATGCCAGATCTTCCCAGCGATTCGAGACAAAGGCATCGCGGGGATCCTCACGCTCGCAGATCGCGCCGATCATCAAACCTTCAGGAAGATGAGCCGGGACATCCTTCATGGAATGAACGGCTATATCGGCTTCACCGGCCAACAGACTGTGTTCGAGCTCCTTGAGAAAAAGACCCTTTCCGCCAATCTTGGCCAATGGCGTATCCAGGAGTTTATCTCCTCTGGAGACCAGTTTGAGCAACTCTACCTGCAAATCGCCATGGACCTTCTGCAAACGGCTCTTGACGTACTCGGCCTGCCAGAGCGCCAGAGGACTGCGCCGGGTAGCAATGACAATTTTCTTCATGCGAGCAGTCAGGTAGCGAGCTGCTGTAACACAGCCTTGACGGAACTCAGGTGACGGCGACTGATCTCCAGGCGTTCATCGATATCCTTGAAATGGAGCTGCCACTGTCCATCCTTGTTTTTCTCTATGCCGCTGATGCAGGAGACAGCAACCAGAGCATTACGATGAATACGGACAAACCTGCTACCAAACTCGGCCTCCAGAGATTTGAGAGACTCTTCAAAAAGAGCCTTGCCATCCCGATGATGAATCAGTGTATATTTCTGGTCTGCCTGAAAATAATAGATATTGATGAGTGGAATCAGATGCGTCTTGCCATGAGTCTTGACCATGATATGGGTTCTGGATGCCGGTTTGTTGTCCTCATCCACATTGACCGACATCAATTGCGCTTGGTTGGGCCGTGAGGCCCGCTCGAGTGCCTGCAACAACCTTTCTTCACGGACCGGTTTGAGCAGATAGTCAACAGCCTGCGCCTCGAAGGCCTGCAACGCATGATCATTATAGGCCGTCACAAAAATCACGGCTGGAGGATTATCCAGTCTTGACAGGTGCAGGGCTGCCTCAAGCCCATCCATGCCAGGCATTCGAATATCCATCAATACAATATCCGGCTTGAGCTGTTCGTATATACTAATCGCTTCCTTGCCATTGCCAGCCTCGCCGACTACCTCATACTGGGCATGATCCTGAAGCAACCCCTTCAGACGAATTCTTGCCAATTGCTCATCATCAACGATCAGTATCTTCATCTCTCTGCTTCCTGTATAAACGGTATGTACAATTCTACTATATATTGCTGGTCTTTTTTATAAGACTTGAGTGCCGCCATCTTGCCAAAATGCTTGAGCAGACGCTGTGTCACATTTTCCATGGCAATATGATGTCCTTTTCTTCGGTAGGTGATTTCAGAATCGTCTGCAACCGGGTTGGTGATCTGCAAATGAATCAGATTCTTGTCAAATCTTCCATCGATTGAAATGGTCCCACCTCTGGGAATAGGTTCGATACCATGATAGATGGCATTCTCTATCAACGGCTGTAACGACAGGGAAGGAACCGGACAGTTTTCCGGTATCTCGGATACGTTGCATTCCACCTTGAGTCGATCACCAAACCTGAGTTTCTCCATTTCAATATAACGGTTGGTCAATGCAAGCTCTTCAGAGAAGGGTACCAGCATATTGACGTCAGAAAGACCAGTTCTCATCAATTCGGCAAGGTTTTCAAGCATTTTTTCTGCCAGCTTGGGATCAGCCCGGATGAGACTCAAGATGGTATTCATGCAATTGAACAGAAAATGGGGCTTGATTCGGGCCTGCAGCGCAATCAGCCTGGCATTGGATTCGGCTTCGAGTGTCGAACTGGTCTCATGACGCAGATAAAAATAACGCAGGGCCACCAATCCTGTTATTGCACTGATCACGAGACTGATCGTGATAAATTCAGCATGCCCAAAGGGGAAAGGCAATAGCTGTGGATTGGTATAACGTGTTATCTCAAAGGCAGCTTCCGACATGAGCAGCGTCACGAATATGATGATCGCATAACTGATGGAGGCCTGAAAATTCTGGGACACGGATTTCAGGCGATTCCGCAACAGGCAAAATATAATCAGGCAGATCAAGGTAATCCACTGAATATAGATCGATGTGAATAGCAACTTGTTCCAGTATAGTGGTGTCCCCAGCGAGGGAATGGTCAGCATTATGGCCAACAACTCGATGATGACCAGCGCCCCGACTGCTGATTTTGGTTCACAAAAATCCGGCAAAAAGGATTCCCGCGCAGATCCACCGTACCCGGAATGTGAACGTTTTCCCATAAAGATTTGCTGGTCAGTTTTCTCAGAGTCAGGATTATGGCATAGTGTCGCACAAATGTAAGCGTGAATCCTCACAGAACCTGAATGAAAACCGGAAAAAAAGATTACAAACCCTGGGGCGGACGTTTTTCTGCCCCGACCGATCAGTTTGTCCTGGAGTTCACCGCCTCGGTGAAGTTTGACTGTCGCCTGTATGCTGCTGACATCCTGGGTTCCTCTGCTCATGCCAGAATGCTGGGAAGAACAGGCATACTTTCAGACGACGAAGTGCAGGCCATTCTTGATGGCCTGCAGGCCATCAAGCAGGAAATAGAGGATGGGTCTTTCCAGTGGAAGGTCGAGTTGGAAGATGTGCACATGAATATCGAGACTCGACTGATCGAACTGATCGGAGACACGGGGAAGAAGCTGCATACCGGACGTTCACGCAATGATCAGGTTGCCACTGATATTCGGCTTTATCTCCGTGATGAAATTCAGATTTGCAAAACCCTGATCAATCAGCTCAGGAGCGCACTACTGACCATTGCCGAACAGGAGGCCGAGACTCCGATGCCAGGCTTTACGCATCTTCAGGGCGCGCAACCAGTCACGTTTGGACATCATATGCTGGCCTGGCACGACATGCTCAAGAGAGACCACGAACGATTGACGGATTGTCACAAACGTGTCAACCGTCTGCCACTCGGCGCAGCTGCACTGGC
>RFGN01000531.1 GCA_003696645.1 Gammaproteobacteria bacterium
CACACAGAAATGCAACATTGATGGAAAGGTGATCCTGAATCACCGTGCTCTGAATCAATACAGTTGGCATGAAATAAACCAGTGATGCTGCAGTCACTGACCACAGTCTTGGAACGTTGCACTGTCGTGCGATGGCATATGTAACAAGTATCAGGATTATTGAGCTGAAAAACTGAGAAAGATTAACCAGCAAATCATCCTGCAAAGGAAGAAAATACCAGAGCATCAGAACTGCAATGCCCAAAGATCTCCCATTGATCTCATTTACAGGGACATCAAGAACAGATGGTATCATTCCCAATTGATACCACATCGTTGCCGGAGGAGCGCGATAAGAAAGGGAATCGGCGATATTGACCGGCATTACTGCGACCTTGAAGAAAGTTATTAACAGCTGCAACACAAGCAGGCTCATCAGTGCAAGCATCCAGGGCCTGTGCCCTGAGAGTAGCCTTCTGAGAGAGAAATGAACACTACTTACAAAAGGCATTCGGCTGCGCCATAGGACAGCAATAACAGGTACCGTCAAGATGCAGGTACCAATCAAAACAGTTGTAAACGATATATTTTTCAGAACAACCCCAATAAATAGAACCAGGAGAGTTATGAGAGAAAAATAGATTAGCAATGTAGTAGCCAGCACAACAGATATGCTCTGTCTCTTTCCCAGCACCGATGCCAGGCAATAGGCTGCCGTACCCACCAAGAAATTCAGTGCAAAAAAAAGAGCCCAATTCTCGCCATCAATCCCGAAAAACATAACTACAAAATATCTATTTGAGTATCACATGATACGTAATGAACGATTTTATATCATATCAATGATATCGAAGAACAGAAGCAGATTCTGTGAACGGGCAGATCCTCCATAAATCATGGCATCCCATTTTTGCAATCCTTCCGATCAAACAGAATAAAAAAGGCCAGCACTGGGGCCGGCCAAAGGGAGGGAGAAGAAAACAATGTGATTTATTACGTGATCAATGGTATCAACAGAATGTGCAGAACCTGTGCAGACAACAGGGAGAAATGCCGCATTTACCTGGCCTCACCTGTTATTCGGTGATAAAGACTTTTATACTGGCAACATGTCCTCCACCCTTTCAAAAAAGCTCAACGCCTCCTTTCTGGGGCTGACGGTTGTGGTACTCGCTGCCACACTGGGCTTGGCCCGCTGGAGCTTTGACAAGGGATTTATAGGTTTCATTAATTCCATGGCTCAGCACCGGTTGGAACGGATCGCGGCACAACTGGTCCAGGACTATCAGCAGGCCGGTAACAGCTGGGACGCGCTGACCCCATCACGATTCGAGGAGATTCTGAGAATACATTCCTATCGCCCCCATCCCAACCCGAATAATGAACCTCATCGACCAATTTTTTCAAAAGGACCCCGTCCACCCGAGCCACCGGAAGACTCCTTTAATGAACCGCCCAATGGACCACCTGATGGTCCAAAAGAAAGAGGCCACCCTCCCCCTTTCCCGCCACCCTTTGCCGCAGACAAAGCACCCGAACCGTCAGCTGCACCTCGAAGATTCAGCGGACTGGGCCCCCCGACAACCCTGCTGGATGCATCCGGGCACATTATTGCAGGGGTACCACTCGAGCAGATAGGCCACCGTTTTACCTCGGTTCCGATTATCGTCAATGGACACCAGGTAGGAGAATTGCGCAGCATCCTGTTACGTCGACCTGACACCGCCCAACAGGCCGCTTTTTCCAGACAACAATGGATCACCAGTCTGTTTATCGCCGCCGCCGCACTGGCCCTGGCAGCACTGGTCTCGTTCTTTCTCAGTCGGAAACTGCTCGCCCCGATACAACGACTGATCGGTGGAGCCAAACAGCTTGCCCAAGGGGATTATCAATTTCGCATGAACGAAGATCGCCATGATGAGCTGGGACAATTGATTCAAAATATGAATATCCTGGCCACGAAGCTTGAGGAGAATCGCTCGGCCAGAAAACGTTGGCTGGCCGATATATCCCATGAACTGCGTACTCCTGTCACGGTCCTGACCGGCGAGATCGAGGCCATCAAGGATGGCATTCGACCCCTGACCCTGGAGCATATCGATTCACTTTATCAGGAAATCAACAGGCTGCGTCACCTGATTGACGATCTGTATCAACTCTCCCTGTCGGATATCGGTGGTTTGAACTATACCTTCAGTCCTCTGAATCTGACTGATACCATTCAGCCCATCATCCACAGGATACGGCATCGCGCCGACAAAAAGGGCATCCTTATCAAAACTGACATCCAGGAAAATGTCTGCATGCAGGGTGATTCGCAACGTCTCGAGCAACTTTTTACCATCCTGCTGGAAAATGCCCTGCTCTATACCGACACCCCCGGTGAAATCCTTCTTACCGTTCGATCTTCCTCCCAGTCTGTCCAGATCCTGATTGACGATACCCCACCTGGCATAAACGAAGAGGACTGCGAGAAACTTTTTGACCCGCTCTATCGTCTGGAAAGCTCCCGTAGCCGTAGCCGGGGTGGTGCAGGCCTGGGGCTCGCCATCGGCAAGAATATCGTCAAGGCCCATCAGGGGCAGATCAAGGCCTCACCGTCACCGATGGGAGGAGTGCGAATCGAGATCAAATTTCCAGCACACCGTCACAACAATGAATAAACTGAACATCCTCATTATCGAAGACGAGAAAAAGATCGTACAGATCCTGAAAGATTATCTGGAAAAAGAGGGTTTCGAGGTCTCCGCCCTGTATGACGGAAATGATGCCGTGCGAACCCTCAGGGACAACCCACCCGATTTCCTGATTCTCGATCTGATGCTACCTGGGATGGATGGTCTGTCAATCTGCCGTGAGGTACGTAAATTTTCGCAGGTCCCGATCCTGATGCTGACAGCTCGGGTCGATGAGATCGATCGGCTCATCGGTCTTGAGGTCGGGGCGGACGATTATGTCTGCAAGCCTTTTCTGCCACGAGAGGTGGTCGCCCGGGTCAAGACCATCCTGCGGCGCATACAGGCCCCATCATCAGAATCGCAGGACGAAATAAACCTGACCTATCATGACGTCACCCTGTCTCTGGATCGTTTCCAGTGCCAGGTCAATGACCGGGTTCTGGAACTGACTCCAGTGGAATTTCGTATACTGCATGTTCTGCTGGCCCATCCTGGCCGGGTGTATTCTCGCGAACGTCTGATGGAATCTGCCTACCCGGACCAACGCATTGTCAGTGATCGAACCATCGACAGCCATATCAAGAACCTGCGAAAAAAGCTGGATGACGTCGGCAGCGGCCAGGTCCAGATCCATTCCATCTACGGGGTAGGTTACAAGATCGAATGAACAGACACCTTTCACTTGTACGCTACCTGACTGCTGCCATCCTCCTGTCATGGTTTGGTTCAGCACAGGGTAGCGTTACGATTTACACCGATGAAACGGCCTATCTGCAGGCCTTGAAGTCACTTGAAATTTTCATCGTTTCGGAAGGGTTTGAGGATGAATTCATCTGGAAGTCCTCTCGTGGCACACCAATCTCGCCAGGCAGGGCACAATCTGTCACAAGCCAGCATCTCGTATGGACCTCCAATCAGAAGAATCATGGTGTGGGGACAGATCATTATTTTGCACAGGGAGGATCCTCCTACCGTTTCTATTCCAACCCCCACGGCAGGCAGTTTGATCGAAATATGCAACGCGGCTGCGACCAGCACTCCGATCATGGGCGAGTTCCCGACCCCTGTTGGCAGAATGACGGTTGGCGGATCGTACCTGCTCAGCAGGGCATGACCTTGTATGGTATTGGAGGCTGGTTCTATAGTGCCTCTGGAAGAGCCAAGATTACCTATCTTCTCGATGGGAAGGATATCATCCCGAACAACTCGGGCCGGGATGGACATCGAATCCATACGGACTGGACATTCCTGGGTGTCATTGATACGGCAGGTTTTCACAAGGTCGAGATTCGCGAGATGGCCGGCAAGGCCAGTGAACCCCAGTATGTCTATGGTGACAGTTTTTCCATAGGGCTATCACATCAGGAAGAAACCACCCCGGGAAGCACAGATTCAAAACTGCGAACTGGCCAATCTGTCAGGGAGTGATCCAGCGGGCATCTCGAGTCTGCGGCTGACCCTGGCGTATCGGCAACAGATACCCCCCCTTGGCCAGAAAGCGTTGTCCGGGCCCAAACGAGGGTTGTGGATAAAGCGGGACATAGGCCGCCAGACCCTGGGCATGATCCAGCATGTCCAGTACAAAGCCGCGGATAAAGAAGCGCCCCATGTGTTTCAGTACATCATTGATCGTGAGGCAGGCAAAAAATGCCTCGGACTGATAACGGGGATGGGTAACAGGAATATGTCGCAATCTCGCCCACAGCTGGAATCGACGCATGGCCGAATCCATTTGCCCAGGCAGGTGATAGGGATGCGCTATCAATACCTGGTCTGTTTCAGGGAACGCAAGCCCTTCGAGATCACGATTCAACAGGGTGGATGAAAGATACAGAGTGGCCTGTTGAGGTAGCACCGGTTTCACACGATCCAGCCCCTTTCTGTCAAGCCAGAGTATCAGGGTGTCATTCTTCCGGGCCTTGAGAGATTCTGCAAGCTTGCTGGGGGCATCATGTTCACAATCAAACTCAAGATCTTCTAGCTTGATCCGATGGGTATCCAGTTCGGAATGCAGGCGGTGAGCAGCCATTCGACCGTTGGCAGAACAGGATATCTGCAAAACCTTCTGATCCTTTGTCGAATGTCGGTCCCTGTCAAGCAAATCCCTTGCAATCAATCCGACATCCAGGTACAGGCCTTCAGAAAAATGCAGGGTATAGAAATCACCTGACCTGGTCTCGGGAAGATCGGTACTGGGAAACAGACAGGGAATCTCATGGCGTTCGCAGAAACGATCCATCGGTCCCCAGGACTGATGGCTGATCCCCCCCAACAGAACAAAGACCGGCGCCTTGCGGTAATAGGCCTCCAGTTGAGCATTCCAGGTATCCACTGGCCCGGTCAACCTCCACTCATCGATCTTCCATTCCCGAAAGACAGTGGGGAGCTTGCTGTCCGGGGTATAGCCCCGGTCGATACGTTGATCATCCAGACGTGTCTTGCGGTTTTTGTTGGCGGCATAGGTATTGAGAATGCGCATTACAGCTTCACGTTCGTCCCCCGTGACGTCATCGGTGATAACGGTTGCAAAACGGATCACCTTCTGGTCCACACCCGGTGAATTCCGGGCTGACAGGGTTCGCAGATAGGCTGTCAATGCTGCAACCTCCTGCTCGGAGAGAACGAAACGCGGCATCAGTGGGTCCAGCGTACGACCCGAGGGTGTGACACCACTCTCCAGCACACGGGCCAGAGATTTCTCGTCATAGGCCGGACGTTTCGGTTGCGGTGACGCGGCAAACAGGAACTGACCGGCAATGGGCGGCACGATGTAATTGCCCTCCAGACTGCCCATTCCACTGCGACCATGACAGCTTTGACAACTGAACTGGGTCCCGAGCATCGGAACATCACCTGCCACCAGGGCTGTCAATGGTTTACCCGAAGGCAGCAGACCGTCACGATAGATGCGCTGACCAGCGCTGATGTCATCCGCCAGGGTCATGCCCGTGCTGGCGACCAACCCCCACAGCACCAACCCGCCCAGACGCAGGCCTGTGGAGAGAACGGAAAAATGTGGGTAAAAATGCCTCAATTGAGCAGTCGGGTACGGATCTCGCGGGTAAGATCCTTGGCCCGGGCCAGTCCATCAATTCTGAACCAGGCCGACTCACCCGGTTTTTTCAGCAGGGTGATCGGTTTATGACTCATCTTGGAACCGAACAGGGCCTTGAATTCCTCAAGAACATCATGAATGGCATCGGCGTCACCCGTCAGAAAGGTCCAATGCTCAGGATCGGCATGAAACTTTGCAGCATAGTCTTTCAACACTGCAGGACGATCATACTCCGGATCAATGGAGATCGACACCATATCGAGCCGGTCACTGTCTGGTCCCAACGCCTTGCGTACCCGCGAAAAGGTCGCTGTCATCACCGGGCAGATCGTGGTGCAGGTTGTAAAGATGAAATTCAACGCCAGAGGATGATTGCTCTGAAGGCGTTTGGTCAATTCAACGGGTTGTCCGTTCTGATCCATCAGGGTGACGGCTGGCACATGATACTGTTTTTCGGTCACCGTATATTTGGTGGATTTCATCATGGCCCGGTGTCTGCTGTGCTCGGCTGCAGACATGTTTCCATGATGCATCATGCCACCCATCTCCATGACATGATCGGCATGCATCCCCGTCATGCTATCATGCGAGGATGATGTTTCGGCGGCCTGAACAGAGGTAATTGCAATACCGAGCACCATGGCCAGTATTCTCCACCCATGCAACCTGTTCACCGTGGTCATGACGATGATGAAACTTTCTTGTTCTCTCCCTGATTGATGTCTTCTAGCTGGCTATCCGTCGGCATGGCGAAAAGCGAGGGCTCCAGATCCGGGTTGATCTCAACCTCATCCACAGTCAGAAAATGGGATTCCTTGTCCCCTTCCATCTGCGTCTCCTGACGATGGGCAATCAGCAACCCTCCCTCAGGCCGCCAATCCTTGAACCGGGTCTCCACACGACGATCCTTGCCACGGAATTTCTTGAGGGTCTCGACCTTGATATCCAGTCCGGTCTTGGCATCCAGAAAAACCCAACGAACGGTCCCCCTGGGCAGGGTCACCTTGAGCTTGTGGGCCTGTTGGTCACCGACCTTTTCAATACCCTGATATTCGATCTTGTGTCCGCGCTTGCGGTAATCAAACAGCAGGTCATACGGATCGGCTGTATCGATGGCCTCTTTCAATTCCTGATCGGTCATGGGTTCAGGTTTTGTGCGCCCCTGAAAAGGAACGACCTTCCACCCAGTCTTGCCATCGGTAGACTGCCTGACCATCTGATGATTGAATTCAAAGTCGAGCCGCATCCTGTTGGGCCGTTGCCGAATCATCGTGTAGGGCACAGTCAAATCCTTGCCGACATCCATCTGACCCTTCAAGCGGATCGACTTCAGCCCTCTCCAGGCGGATTCCCCTCCTCGGGCCGAGATGTTCTGTGCAACCAGATGATCGACAAGACGTGCCTCACGCTGGGCAGGAGAAAAATAATACAGTGCCCCCAGGCCCAGAACGATAACCAGTGATGCAATGATCTTTTTTGACATAAGTCGTATTCCAAAGATTTTTATTGGACAACCAAACCCTTGACCTCGAACTTGCCGATCCGGATATCGACGTGGTCACCGGGCTTCACGAGCTTAGCAGGATTAGAAAAGAACATCCAGTAGGTCTGACCCGCAACCTGATTAAAGGTATTGCGCATCGGGCCGGTGGTTTCCGGCGCAGGGACCACAAGCTTTGCACCACTTTCATGATGGGTCATCACGGGTTTGGTCTTGCGAACGATCAGGGGCTTGGCCTTCTTGGGGTCCAGTACCCGATAGCGGAACTCGAGCATGTAACCCGCAGCCGTGCGTCGAACATACAAGACCTCCACGCCCCATTGACGCTTGATATAGCCCTTCCAGGGAACCTTTGCAGGTTTGGAAACAGCCGCGACCGAACCGGAGGCATGTCCTGTCCCCTTGTCATCATGTTTGCCTGAAGCCAAGGCATGTGAACTGATTACCAGCCCCATAAACAAGACAAGGCCGCTGAGCAGTCTTGCCAGCGGCCTCCCTTCAAGATCCTGCCTCCCCCTCCTTCGAGGGGGAGACGGATGGTTTTTCATACCTGCCCGGATCATTGACCCAGCAGTTTGAGTTTGGCCTGGAAGAGATTGGTATTGACCAGCAGTTTGGCCTCACGATCCCTTCTGCCCGTCGGCTGGAACTGAACCAGAACAGTACAGGTTCCTCCAACCGGGACGGTAACGGCACCGGTTCCTGCAGCAGGACCGGTCAGACCAGGCCCGCCTGTTTGACAGGTTCCGCCAACAACCGTGTAGTAACCTGCATCCCGTGCTTTTTTGGTCTTTATCTGCAGGCTGTTGATGGTCAGCGGAGTATGCGCCACCTTCAG
>RFGN01000532.1 GCA_003696645.1 Gammaproteobacteria bacterium
ATTTCTTCCTTCGGGAAAATAGGCGGTCAGCTCCGGAGCGAAGTGGTAGGCGGTGGTTCCGCCGGTGCCGTCGTTGCGGAAGGCGATGTGGGTATGCCCTACTCTGTCGAAGGCGTACAGGTCTTCGTCGCCGTCGTTGTCGAGGTCGGCTTTGCACCACTGGGGGGCGTTTAGGCCGCCTGCCCAGGCGTTGGTGAGCACCTGGTCGTTGAATTCCACAGGCACTTGCAGCCGGCTGAAATTCTGGGCGTCGAGGATTTGCGAAGCGAGAAAAAAGACGAAAAGCGGAAAGAAGTACTTCATTTTTATGCAGGTTGTTTCGGAGCTCAAAGGTAGCCTGTCCTGAACACTCGGGGCCTATTCCGTGAGGCCGGATTGGTGTGAAATGTTCCTTTTGTACGGTGGGTTGCCAAGCCGCTCAGGTGTATTGTCGGGCGCCGAACAACAATGTTCCAATGCGCACCAGCGTGCTGCCCTCCTCCAGCGCCACTTTGTAGTCGCCGGACATGCCCATGGATATTTCCCGGAAATGCTCCTGGCCGGCAAAGTGGTTTTCCTTCAGGTAATCGAACTGCTTCTTTAGGTTCCTGAACTCCTGGCGCACCAGGTCCATGTCATCGGTGAAAGTGGCCATGCCCATGACGCCGCAGATGCGCACCCTTTGCAGCGGTGTTTCTTTAATCGCTTTCAGCAATTCTTCGGATTCCTGCTCATTCATTCCGTGCTTGGTCTCCTCGGTGCAGATGTGGTATTGCAGCAGGCAATCCACCCCCGTAGGCTTTAGGGTTTCGACTCTACCCGCCCGCTTGTCAATTTCACGAAGCAGTTTGAGGCTGTCCACCGAATGGATCATGCTGACGAAAGGCACGATGTATTTCACCTTGTTGGTTTGCAGCCGCCCGATCATGTGCCATTCGATGTCCTTCGGTAAACGCTCGTACTTACCCACCAACTCCTGCACTTTGTTTTCACCAAAGATCCTGTGGCCCTGGTTGTACAGTTTCAGAATGGCCTCGTCGGGCTTTGTCTTGGACACCGCCACCAGGCGGGCGCCGTAGGGTTTTAGTTCTTCGAGAATTCGTTCGAGCATGGAGATTGAGTTTTTGGTGAGGCAAAGGTAGGAAGGAGGGGGGAGGAATTGGCTTTAGGGAGAGGAACTGAAGAATCGAGGAATTGAGAAGGGTCGGGTAAGTCCTGAGTGCTTACACTAACTCCAGGACGCCCAGATGGGGGGATTCGTGGAACGCTTTAATCACCTTCTTGTACTGGTAAAAAAGCGTAGCCACTTCTTCTGTTTTCAGGTTGCCTTTTCTCAATAAAATAATTTTTGGAGGGAAGCCTTTGATCAAATGAAAATTGTAAAAATCTTCATCACATGTCACAATAATCCAATTATTCATTTTAGCAAAGTTCCAAATCTCGATGTCTTTTGCCGGTTGAGCAATTGGCAGCTCGTTCACGTGCTCGACATCCTCGAAGCTATTTTTCAAGGGCTTGATGAGCCGCCAGGAAAGGTTTGCATCCAGAAGCAATTTCATTTGATGGTAATGGTTTTAATGGCTTCTTCACGTTTTGACGCAAACTCCAATGCAGCATTGATGGATTCAATGCTGAGTTCTGGATGATCTTCCACTATCTCTTCTTTACTCATGCCCGCTGCTAACCAGCCAAGAATGTCTGAAACAGTTATTCTGGTCCCTTTGATTACTGGTTTCCCAAATCGGATCTCAGGGTCGATGATGATGTGCTCATTTGCTAATGCCATGGCCAATTGAGTTTATTGACAAACTTAAGCTATTTAGACAAGCCTCTTTACCTGATAGTTCAAAAATGAGTGGCAGAGGCTACAAAGTACTGTGGCAATTTCTACGGTATTGGTGGTAAGGTCTCCAGCTTTAATTGTCGATAGTGACTTTTAAAGGAGCTGACTTGCAGCCCCCCCTTTGTCATCCTCCAAGGGCTGCCCGCAGGGCAGCCGCAGGGGGATCTGCCAATGGGTGGTTCAGGGCATTGGGGGCGGCTGGGTAGCAGCTCGTTCGTTTGGGAGATCCGCCTTCGGCGAATGACAAAGGGGGGGAGCGGGATGCCCGCAAGGCAGCCGCAGGGGGATCTGCCAATGGGTGGTTCAGGGCATTGTGGGCAGCTGTGTAGCAGCTCAATCACCTTCATAG
>RFGN01000533.1 GCA_003696645.1 Gammaproteobacteria bacterium
CGCATCCGGGCCTCCTTTCTCTTGCGATTTCTCAACCACAAGATTGGAGGCCCTCCTTCAGCCCTTCAATGTCTCACATGTGTTTGAACCAGGACATCAACTTGTTTCATGTATTCTCTTGATCTTCGTTATGTTCGGAATTATTGCCTGCGGAGGGGGAGGAGGCAGTTCAGCAGGTGGTGGAGGCTCATCTGGCGGCGGAAATAATACGGGCACTTTGACGGTTAACGTATATGACATGCTTGGCAACCCAGTGGGAGGCGCTTTGGTTACATTAGATAACCTATCCGGACCATCTGCGACAACAAACGCCTCTGGGCAAGCTGTATTCAATGTCAGTGGCTCTCATGATGTGCATGTCCAGAAGGTTGGATTTGTTGCGACAAGCGCGCTGGGCGCGGCTGTATCATCGATCAATATCCCTTTACAAGCACTTGGAAAAAGCTATGTGAATTTTCAGGGATCGGTTTCAAATTCAAACTCGGCACCAACCATGCTGCTGCGAACGGCAACAGGGCCATTTTGGGGAACCGGGATCGGTAACCCAAATTTCCTTGCCAGCATCAATTTTGGTGGTATCCCGGCAGGCTCGAATATATCGGGCACGCTTTGGGCTCTGGAAAGCACTTTCGATTTCGTGAGCTTGAGCACAGTTGTAACCGACGCGGTAAACCTTGGCCCCGCCACATACACCACCGTTCTTGATACCTATTCTGCCACACAAACTGTAAACCCTGCATTTAATGCGACCAAACCCAATCAAACCACGATTACAACCATCTCAGGCCTGACCCTCCCACCTGGTGCAAATGCTGTATCTGTGGCTGCGGGAGAGGCGGATGTATTCGGAAATATCTTACCCTTAAGTCAAGCTCTGGGGGTCACCCCGCCGCTAACATTGTCGGCATACGATCCTTTCGGGCTGACCAATATCGATATACAGGTTGTTGCAGTGACTCCAGCTCTGGGTGGATGGATGAAATGGGAGCGATTGCCCAAAGGTTCGACGGCCAATATTACAGCGAATATGACAACTCTTCCTGCCATTTCGGCAGGTCAGTCCGGCGCAACAATTAACTTTACACCTTCCAGCGATGCTGGTGTTACTGCGGAAAGTCTTGCCATCATGGATAACATCACAGGCAACCCGATCTGGCTTCTGTTCATGCCGGCAGGCCAATCATCCGTCACTCTTCCCGCATTGGGCATTCTGACAGTTGGAACAACCTACAAGATTGGAGCCGTTAGCCACATGATTCCCGGAATGACATATGATCAGTTGCTTACCTCTCCGCCAGCTACTTTCAATATCCCGGCTGAGAATGGCTTCTCACCGGAGGTATCATTCACCCGGTAACCAGTTAATGCACAGAATAAGCAAGGGGGCTCATGAATGCATTGGAACGGCATTTCATTCGTAGACGTCGCAAAGTTTAGCGATCATTGGCTCGAATTTACCCAGTATGATAATACTTTGCTACGTCAGCGCTGAGGGCGGAAGATCAGGCAGGACAGCGGCGGCAGCGTGATCACTACCGAATGCGGCTGCCCCATCCACGGCTGATCCTCGGCCGTCACCCCGCCGGCATTGCCAAGGTTGCCGCCGCCATAGACCTCGGCATCGGTATTCAGCACCTCGGCGTAATGCCCCGGCAGCGGCACGCCCAGGCGGTAGCCATGGCGCGGCACCGGCGTCAGGTTC
>RFGN01000534.1 GCA_003696645.1 Gammaproteobacteria bacterium
GCTGGTCCATGCTCCACCTCTCATCGGTTCGGTTGCACCATTCTATACCGAAACTGGAGAGTTTTTCAGAGATTCCTTAAGAATGAATTGCAGAATGGTGCTGGCCTTGTCTTCCTGATTGAAATGGTGATGCAGCGACTTGGCTGCCAGCAACAGGGGATCAATTACATCCGGATAATCGGGGAAACGCCGCAAGAAGCCATTTGCCAGCGCAACCACCATACGATGGTCCTCGGCCTGGTAAGCAACCCGGATCAGCTGATGAACCTCCTCCGGGTTCGTCGGGCGGAAATCCTTATCCCGTGACAGGCAATCGCGCATGACCCCCAACGCCTGTTTACCTCGCCCCTGATCCAGAAGCCGGGAGATGTATTCTCTGGCATGATCCAGAAGTTGCTCCTTGTCCTCGGTTTCAAGCAGCATGCGATGATAGAGCTGGTGCATTTCCGCCCTTGCCTCATCCATCTCTGCCAGCCTGGATAACTCCCGTTTCAACGCCGCCATGGCAGCCTGCTGTTTGCCTTCCTTGAGAAGAAGGCGAACCTTCTGCAGCGTCGGATATGTCGCTCCGTCTGCCGCAGGAGCCTTTGCCGACCGCGTCTTCGCTGGCCTGACATCGTATTCGATCTCCGGCTTGATGCCGAGTTGTTCGTGGAATTGATAGACCACATACCCGAGAAGGTGGAAGTTTACGATGGTGAAATAACCCGAGATGAACACAAAAAGCATGGTCTGGATCCATGCAGGAAACCCGCCCGGAAGCAGATAAACGAGCGAGCCCGGTCCTCCGCTGAGCAGCAGAAGCATGCCGCATAGGGCCAGATAAGGCAGACCGATGGTCGAGATCACAGATCCGATATCCACGGGATTGAGAGCCCGAAAGAAACTGCGATAGACCGCCAGCAGCACCACCATTGCCGGAAGCATTAGCTGAAGTTCGATAAAGCTGATCAGCTGAATGACATCCATGCTCACACGGAATGGGAAGAGAAGAAACGTCGTCAACATGCTGAGAACCAGCATGAGCCCATAAAGCTTCAGAGGAAGGGCCAGCTCATGCAGATGGAAATTGAGCGCCAGTCTGGGCGGCTTCATATGCCCCATGGCGGTATGCTGCAGGACGGAAAAGCCGTATCGCATCATCATCAGCGGCAAAAGAAGCACAACCACGAAGACAATCGGAACAATCGGCACCCGAGTCAGCAGCGCGAAAATCGCCAGTCCAGACAGATAGATCATCGAACCCGCATTCAACGGATAGCGAAACATGGAGGGCAGCCGCTTCCAGAAAGGGGGGATCGCATGCGCCGTGCTGAGACGGCGCATGGACTTGTCGCAGACCGGACACGCCATGCTATTTCCGCCTTGACGGTCCTCCATCACGCAGGTTGAACAAAGCGCGATTTTGCAGCCGGGGCAAAACCACTTCGCCGGACTCTCTGCATGGTATTTGCAATAACTGTCCCGGTTCATGACGCCCATTCAACTGCAGGAAGGAAACAATCAATCACCACGGGCAAAAATCCTGCACATCTGATCAACATTGTATTTCCTTCTCATGTACTCGCATCGCTTGATCGCCCAGTTGTCGGCCGAAGCCTGGGATCTGGCCCCAAAGGCTGAGCCATACACCCAGAAATCGTTCTCGATATCACGACCGCTGACGGCAAAAGCCTTGAAATCGGCCTGCCGATAAAATTCGTAAAAGGCCTCGCGCATGTTCTCCGGCAGATCCTGAGCCTTGACCCGGGCCCGGGGATCCGGGCCGCAAGCCGAAAGTTGCAACAACAGGACGCACACCAGCGCTCCGGTGATGAGCTTATTCGTTCCCCTTCCAGAAAACACCCGCCTGAGCTTCCCCCTTATCGAGTTGGAAACCCCAACATATACCAACGGCTATCGCTGGGCAAATCCATGAACCCGTCTGTTCATATCAAGGCATCCAGAATGTCTCCAAGGTTGAACCTGTTCGCACCATGCATCCTCAACCCGGATGATCCGGGTCCGCTTCCTGTCGTACCAGCAGATAGGCATCTCCGGGTTCAATGGTCAGATGGCCGTTGCA
>RFGN01000535.1 GCA_003696645.1 Gammaproteobacteria bacterium
AGATTTTACTCACGGTATCTGGGATTATTCTCAAGGGGATACCTCCTTGAATCCGAGGAACTTCTTGCCGTCTTTCATGGATCTGTATATGGCATCGACTGACAATTTGGACCGTCCGTCGATTATCTCCCTCCTGGTCATGACAACGATGTCGATTACTCTGAGCAGATCGTGGCTCAATCCGTGAGACAGTTCCCATCTTGCGATCAGCCCGTCGATGTCCCGTCCGTGTGTGGTGGCCATCCCCCGTATTCCAGCGGCGAATGCCTCCAGTGCGGCCTTGGTGTCATCCTTATTTTGGATCTCACCAAGGAAGACGTAATCGGGGGATCTGTGCAGCATTCTGGCAATTTCCTCAGCACGGTTTCTTGCCCTGCTGTCAGATCCGACGGCAGGCATCGAGTATCTGGTCAGGAGTGGGAATTCTTTGCTCTCGAATCTGATTTCCCTCGCGTCCTCGATGACAATGAGTCTCCAGCTTTTCTCACTTTCTTTTAGTAGTGCATTTGCCAGCGTTGTTTTTCCTGATCCGGGTTCTCCCGCGATAATGATATTTGCTCTCCTAGCGAGTTGATGTAGAAGAAAACGTCCTTCCTGCTCTTTAATTTGGTTCTGACTAATTAAGTCGGTCAGTGTGAATGATTTCTTAGGTAGTCTTCTGATGGTAAATGTGGGGCCATCGGGTGCGAGGGGGGTGGTCTGCATGGACAACCTGATGGATCCGATATCGGTCTCGAAACCTGCTTTAAGTGCGGGAGTGAGGGGGGTTAGTGCTTCACCTGTGTCAAATTCAGCCCTGTTCTTCAGTGCATTCCAGAGGTTGGTACCTAATCTGAGGTTTGTCAGGCACCTTCCGTATTTTGAGTGGGTGACGACAAGTGGTTCTCCGATCCGGGAAGCTATGATCTCATTCACCCCCTCATCGAGTAGTAAGGCATAGATATCAAGGAGTCCGATACATGCCCATGCAATTGCTTCAGCTCTTTTTCGGCTTATGTCATTGTAGGACAGTCGGACTGTTCTTTCGAGAGTTTCGATGGTCTGAGCTAAATTTCTTGGCTGGTTATCTACCCTCTCCTCACTTCTGTACCTACTCTTTGTATTCACGATTACCTCATCCCAATTCCCGGGTAATTTTACTTCGAAAATCATTGTTGGTAAGGGATAGGTCTCTTCAATCTGAACGGAAATTAAGTCCACACATGACTGTGTCAATATGGATAATTAAATACCTGTGATGGAACTGCGGATTTGAGATGGAATTGCGGATCTGAGATAATAAGCGTCCTTTGAGACAACTTGCCAGACA
>RFGN01000536.1 GCA_003696645.1 Gammaproteobacteria bacterium
GTCACCCGGGTCTCGAAAAAGTTTTTCTCCTTCTTGAGGTCAACCATCTCGCTCATCCACGGGAATGGGTTGGTGGCGCCGGGGAATTGTTCAGGCAGGCCGATCTGTACACAACGACGGTTGGCGATATAGTGCAGGTAGTCCTTGAACATGGCGGCGTTCAATCCCAATACCCCACGCGGCATGGTATCGACCGCATACCGGTATTCCAGTTCGACGGCCTGTTTGATCATGTCGATGGCTTCGGCCTTGAAGGCGTCGGTCCAGACATGCGGGTTTTCCAGCTTGATCTGGTTGATGACATCGATGCCGAAATTCATGTGCATGGATTCGTCACGCAGGATGTACTGGATCTGTTCGGAGGTGCCGGTCATCTTGTTGCGGCGGCCGAAGGACAGCAGTTGTACAAAGCCGACATAGAAGAAGATGCCCTCGAAGATGACGTAGAAGGCGATCAGGTCACGCACCAGGCGCTGATCGTCTTCCGGGGTGCCGGTATGAAAGTTGGGATCACCGAGGCTCTGGGTATAGGGCAGGGACCAGGCGGCCTTGTCATGCACGGCAGGGATCTCCTTGTACATGTTGAAGACCTCGGCCTCGTCCATACCGAGGGATTCGATGATGTACTGGTAGCTGTGCGTATGCAGGGCCTCTTCAAAGGCCTGACGCAGCAGGTACTGGCGACATTCCGGGTTGGTGATGTGACGGTAGACGGCCAGCACCAGGTTGTTGGCGACCAGTGAATCGGCGGTAGAGAAGAAACCCAGTGCACGCTTGATGATGATGCGCTCGTCTTCACTGAGGCCGTTGGGATCCTTCCAGGTGGCCAGGTCAGCGGCCATGTTGACCTCGTTGGGCATCCAGTGGTTGGCACAACCGTCCAGATATTTCTGCCAGGCCCAGTCGTATTTGAAGGGCACCAGCTGGTTCAGGTCGGCGCGGCAGTTGATGATCTTCTTGTCATCCACACGGATGCGGGCTCCGCCCATCTCGATGTCCTCCAGGCCGGTGGCACCCGCTTCGCCGACGGAAGTCGTGCTGCTGGTGTGGTCTGCGGCCATCGGGTCCACATTCAGGGTATGTGAGGAATGCCCTTCGGGATTCGGCACGAATCGGGTGGCAGGGCCTTCCTTCAGGGCATCCATCGTGGTGGGTTGGGGCTTTTTCTCGGCGGGGGTGTCGTCCCAGTTCAGCATGTGTGGTTCCTCTTTCCTGTGTATATCGGGTTCAATCGGTGTTCTCGGTGGCCATCAGCCCTGCCATTTCTGGCAGGGCTTGCTGATATGACCTCACTGACAGGCCTCGCATTCCGGATCATTGATCAGGCAGGCCTTGGGGGCCTCTTCTTCCTGACTCCTGGATACGGCATTGAGCGCCCCATCGGTGACGGTGGATTTTTCGATGTGGGTGGCGCCCATCGAACGCAGGTAGTA
>RFGN01000537.1 GCA_003696645.1 Gammaproteobacteria bacterium
AGGGTGTAGGGCTCTGGCTCCCTTGGTTTCTTGATGGGATAATCATAACCCAGTCTAAGGAATGTTCGGATTTCCGTTACCTTTTTGGAATCGAGTTTGGCATAAATGTCCTTGTGCGTGCTGCAATAGCTGGTAGCTGTTCCGCATCCTCCAATAGCACATCGTCCTGTTGCATATATTCTCTTTCCCCATGCCAACTCCGCTTTGAACTCACGAATCCCATTCTCATCCCCATAGACGATATGGTGGATGAATACTTCTGGATCATCCGTGGAGAGAACTTCATATGATTTCACTTCCTTTGGGAGGATGTAGGGCTCTGGCTCCTTTGGTTTTTTGCTGGGATTGGTATAACCCAGTCTGAGGAAGAACCGGATCTCTGTTACCTTTTTGGGATCGAGTTTGGCATAGATATGCTTGTGCTTGCTGCATCTTGTGGTTGCTTCTCCACACCCTCCAATAGCACATCGTCCTGTGGCATGAATCTTACCGTCCCACGCCAACTCCGTCTTAAACTCTCTTACCCCATTCTCGTCCTCATAAACAATATGGTGGATAAATACTTTTGGATCCTTAGTTGGAATGATCTGATATGATTTGACTGGCATCTCTGATATGTTCCGCTCTCAATTTGCAACTTCCATGTGGTAACACACTCTAGAAGAATCAACATATCAATTGCCAATTCTCTTTAGGGCACTGGCCACAAAAACGGGTGAAAATGGTTGGCCCCCTCAGTATCAATGAGGGGGCTGCCCCTCTGCTGGGTGGCTCCCCTCGCTAAACAAAGTGAGGAGACTAGAGCCTTGGCAAAGAAGAAGCATAAGCGCTGTGAAGCTCAGATTATCGGATTCCCGAATAGCCGCAAACGTGTTGAAATTACACCAAGAAATCACACCCAGCGGGAACTTTTGAAGTCGATCACCAGGAACATCATCACGATGGCGATTGGTCCGGCTGGGACTGGTAAGACATATATTGCGGCCATGTCGGCGCTGAAATACCTGACTGACGAGCAAGTGAAGAAGATCGTGATTACCCGGCCAGTAGTAACTGCTGGGGCAGAGAGGATCGGATACCTGCCAGGATCACTGGAAGAGAAAATGGATCCATGGCTGAAACCGATTTTTGATGTCTTCGAGGAATACTGGTCGGCAAAGACGATCATGGACCGAATCCACGATGGAACTATCGAGATTGTCCCATTGGGGTTCATGCGAGGGAGATCCTTCAAGGATTGCTTCATCCTTGCTGATGAAATCCAGAATGCCACGCTGGATCAGATCCTGATGCTCCTTACAAGGATTGACGATGGAAGCAAAATGGTCATCACAGGGGATCCTGACCAGACCGACATGAAGAACCTGGATGTCATCCATGAGACTGCGAGACGCTTGCAGAACGTTAAAAACATCGGGATCATTGAGTTCGATCCTTCTGAGGTCGTTCGCTCAGACATTGTTGCAGCCATCCTCGAAGCATGGTAACACGTTCTGTTGAATAATCATCGGCCCTCTCTGATCTGGTAAATATCTGTAGAAGACGATTGGAGGGGGCCATATGGCTGAACGACGTTCTTACAATCTGTTGCCGGGTTATTTCAAGAATCAGATAAACGACAAGTTGACCCGGATTGCGGATATGATGTATGAGCCTGAGAAGGCAAAATTCCTGCATGGGTTTGTAGGGAATACCTCCATCATCATTGACAAGGATTTGGCAAAGACGCCGATCATCACCGAACAGAAGAAGGAATGGCAGGACCAACAGATTGTCTTTGGGTCATTCTTGAAAGACGTGAATGATCCGACGATCATTCGACATGGGGTATTGGAGAGTGATCTACGGGGTCTTCTCCAATTCTACGGCGGTGATATTCACAGAGATAGCATTGACCGCGCCATTGAATCCACCTACTATAGCTGGACTCCTCCAATAGACTTGGACAAATTTCTGAACTTCTCCCAATACTACTGGATGGGAGATCTTGACAAGATCGAGTATATTGTCAAAGAGCCTGTCGGTTCCAAGACCACGATTCATCAGAGGGTCGGTAGCAGCATCGTTACTCACAAGGTTCCGTTGATTAAACCTTCACAGCCAAACAAAGGAGATCTGTGGGACGATGACCGGACAATCAAAATCTGGGACGGAACAAACTGGAAGCCATTAGTATATACTGTAACAGATACAGAACCAACGGTTGATACCGCGTATGACGGCCAGTTCTTCTATGTAAGGAAGCATCAATACCAGCGATCTGTCCTCTGGAACTACTCAGAGAATACTGGAAGGTGGCGTGCCATCATTCCATATGTGGGTGATAGGCCGAAGTCCCCGGTAACCGGAATGATCTGGGAAGATGGGTCGGATCGCTCCCTGAAGATCTGGAACGGCACCCTGTTTGCTCCGCTCATTTATACGGTGGGAACCCCATCGGGTGCTGGAACGCATGACCAATATATCTTGGATGAGCGAGAACCCCCCGTGACTGGGTGGTCCTCAGTCAATGAGTGGCGTCATTGGGATGACCTTTCCCAAGGGGATCGAGAAGCAATGACTCCTGAGAGGCGCGCTGTGCGTCCTATTCTTGAGTTCTGGGCAGGTATCGAAGAAGCGTCCCCCAAGACCAATCGCAATGAGCCTCCCGTGTTTAAAGTGTATCGGATGGATGAAAGCCTCGACATTGTTACAACCTCCGATACATCTCGTATCTTTGGATATGCCGATGCGCCCGCCACGTATTCGCCTGATCCGGTGCTGGGGTTTGCAGTGACTCATGATGATACTGGGGAGCTTCAATTTGAAGTCTTTTTGGAGACTGACACCGTTTCTTTCAAGGGGCACAGGTATTTCAAGGATGTGGTTACCGGCAAGACCCATTCTATCTGGGCGAAGTCGAACA
>RFGN01000538.1 GCA_003696645.1 Gammaproteobacteria bacterium
ACATCGCACTGACTCATTTGGGGGGGGGGTGTTAATTTTTATTCTTATTGCCGCCCTGCTCGCTGGGCACGGAGCTGGGTTAAATCCACCCCAGATCCATAAGGCGAGCAGGGAGAGAAATGTATGAGTCGGGGCTGCTACGTGCCTAGTCCAGTACTGGGATACGTGCAATCAGCTTGAGGCTCATGCAGATCGCTATACTCCACCCTCACTCTCACTTTCCCCCCTTACGCGGAATCCATACTCCCTCCCCAAAAGCAACTCCCACCTTGGCTCCCATCACACTCCCGATTCCTCCTAACCTCCTCTTCTGGCCTCAACTCCAACCCTCGCAGCATTTATCTGATCAATGTTGGACGGCCGGTAAGGTAACTATTGAGGTAAGGTCACACGGCAAGGTATGTATCGTCTATTCGGTTCAACGCTTGCATGGAACCGTCGACGTGATTCGTGATCCACCGAAGACGACCTCGACCCCTACCATCATCTGCCAGTCTTCGCCTGCAACATTTCCTCTCCGCTTATTCAGCAGTCTACACTGGGTACAACGTCCCCCCGCCCCCCACCGACTTTTCCCTCTTCTCCTCTTTGGTGCCTCTACGTACTACTGCCTCTGCCATCTTCGTATTCCACGCAGGACGCCACCGGAGTCTGAAAATCCCGGTGCTGTTTGGGGAAACAGCATACTAATCCCTACCTAAACAACCATGGAGTACGAATACGGAAACACGTTGTTGCGATCTAACTGGTGCTGCCCGTCCGGGCAGAGCGATCCTTCTCAAGCGCGCGCTCACAGCTCTCAACAAACCGTCAATCAAACCTCTAATCAATCCACCCTCATCGGCAGCAGCCCTGCTGATGAGGGAATCAACGAACACGACTGGCAAACCGTCTATAGCCGAAAGAAATCCCGACGCGCTAAGGAAGATCAACGCGACAAGAGATCTATTTTGATTTGGGGACTCCCCGCCTCCACCCCAGTGTATGAATCGATGAACAAACTGAAGAACGCAGGAGTCGATGAGAAAGTGTTCAGAAGACTACGAACCACGGAGAGAAAAGGAGTGAAAGGAAAGGCACAGTGGGTGAACATGGAATTCGACAGCCAGAGAAGCAGAGATGAGGTCTTCAGCACTCTACGAGAAGCTACCCGGCATCTGAAGGCAAGATGCACACATGGGAAGACCTTCCAGGAGAGAGAAAGCAGACGACAAGTGCGAATAGGGAAATCAGGTGGTCAAGCAAGAACGCATCAAGCGGAACGCCTGGTGACTCTGGCTCATGGAAACTACTGGTTCCCTCTGGATGACGTGAAACATGTGGACAATGAAGATGAAGATGAAGATGAAAAGGAAAATGATGATGTAGAAATGACTGGAGAACACAAGGACATCATCCAAGAATCCAAACTCCCAGCAAACACGGAAGGACAAGTTGAAGTTGAAGAAGAAGATATGGAAATGCACACCGCAAATAGTGGACTGGAAGACGTGATAGACTTAAGAGAATGTGAAATGGT
>RFGN01000539.1 GCA_003696645.1 Gammaproteobacteria bacterium
CGGCAGACAGGGATTCCACGATTCCACGATTCCACGATTCCACGATTCCACGATTCCACGATTCCACGATTCCACGATTTGAAGAAAACGATCTCTAAAGTTACAATTCTTTTACCCGGAATGATGCTGCCATTGATGTTACTTACTGTGTTCATGCCGTTGCAGTTGATAGGTGACAATGGGAGAGGTGCTAACTGTGATTATTCACTGGAAGTTTGTACACAGCTAAGTGGACCACCAGCTGCCCAGGACCAGACGTGTTTGGCCCCAGGCTGTTTCAGGTATTATTACAACGTTTACCTTCACGCTAACAATTCACAATCCTACATTCAGTTTGAAGAGCTTTCAGTATCGGCAGAGTTGCAGGTGCAGGGGCAGATTTCCCAAATAAATGTGGGGGCTACCGTGGGTTGCCTGAATAGCCAGTTTGTAAACTATCTGGTGTCCCCGGAGCCAACAAATGTTGGTTTTTACATGCCTGATGAATCCGGTACATATTATTTTTCCCAAAACAGGATATTGTTGTTCACCATCGTGGTTGATGCATTCCCTGGGGAGACAGTGGATGTAGTGGTTGATGGAACTATCACTTACCCAAGTGGTTTGAGTACGGTGACTTGCCAACCTATAGTAGATTACACCTGCGGTAATACTCAAACCAATGCCCAGGTGACATTGTCCGATCCAGCTGCCTGTACCAATGCCTGCATTAGTTTCGGGCAACAACAGGGTGGTGGAGGCGGCCCGGTGATCATCCCTGTGAACCTTGATAATGTAAGCAGTGATATTGAAGAGTTGGATGTCAAGATCACAGTTACATTTGACAACCTGATGAAGATACCTACTATTTTGGGAGGAGATATTGGTACCCAAAATGTGCGGGTTATAGACAACGGTCCGAGTGGCTATGTGATTTATGCCAGCCAAAGAGATATCAATAATCCGACGGGACAGTTGTTTCGCATACAAATAGATGGGCCGGAGTTTGAATCCAGCGGCGGCAAAGCCATACTCACTTTGAATAATGCAAGATATGAACCTATCGGGGGGAGTTGCTGCAAGCCCTGCCTGGGGGAGGCGAAAAATGTGGAATTTCCCGGATATCCGAATTGTACCGAAGATATCACCTTCCGGGTGGATGCAGTGCCCGGGGTGGAATGCGATGACATTGAATTGCGGGTTACGGTAAACTGGACAGAGCCTTTAAGTACCAGGGATGTTTACAAATTTGTCGTAGATATTGAACTGGAAACGGAAGGCGGTGTGTCAGTAGTGGATTTGAAGTCAAGTAATATACCCTGCCCGACAGGACAAAGTTACTGCGGAGGTAATGACTGTTTTCAGAAATTGAGCGATACCCGTTTTTTGTATTGCATCTGGGCGAATCCGGCCATTACGATAACTGAAGGTACTGGATTTACCGTAAACATAAGTGCACCAACCGGTTGTGTAACCGGAGTGAAATTCCGGCAGGCTTACCTCGACCTTACAGGAGGTGGTTCCGGTGTGGCTTGTGTGCCCAACCGGTACATTGACCTTACAGACTTTCCAATCTGTAACACTTTGCTATCTGGCACCATTGAACGGGAAAATGGCGAAGAAGTCGAGGGGACATACAATGTTTCCATCACTTCTACAGCCTGCAATTATACCCTCTCGCCCTCTTGTGAAAAGATGTATGCACAGTGTGTTTGCGATGGGAATGCACAGTACGCAGTAACCCCTGCCAAAGATGACAATTGGACTTGCGGTGTGACGACATTTGATTTGGTGTTGATTTCGAAACATATTTTAGGTATCCAACTCCTGGATTCTCCCTACAAGATCATTGCGGCAGATGCGGATAATAATCGTAAGGTATCGACTGCGGATATTGTAGAACTTCGAAAGTTAATCCTTAACATCACAGAGAAAACCCCAAACAACACTTCC
>RFGN01000540.1 GCA_003696645.1 Gammaproteobacteria bacterium
GGGGCAGGTACTGCCACTGGTGCTGATTGATGTGGCCGATTATACCCATGTCCCGAACGGGCCGGCCACCCTGCTGGTTGGGCATCGGGCCAATATCTTTATCGATGAGAAAGAAGATACCCCGGGGCTGGTTTTGCAGGCCAAGGCCGAGATGCAGGGGGGGTTGAAGGAACGGATCACTGAGATGCTGGGGATTGCCCGTCAGGCCTGTGAAAAACTCGAACAGGAACCGGTATGGGAGCAAGGGAGTGGTCATTTTGATCTGCAGAATTTCGAGTTTGTTTCCAATGACCGTCTGTTGTTGCCCAATACCGATGAGGGGGCGAATGAGATCCTGCCCGTGTTGCAATCGCTTGGACAGGTTGAGCGCATCGCCAATGATCCGCGTGAACGCCTCACGATTCGCGTATCCGGTATATCCTGACGCCTCTTTTTCTGTTGTTCGGTATTGTCGGGCCGATTTTTTCGGCTCGTTTGTGTTTCGCGACAAAGATTTCGCGGCTTTCACAGATTTGTCACAATCACCCCGTACACTCCTTCCGTCGATATTCTTATCCGTATCGTAATTGTAAACAGGAGTAGTCAAACATGAAGAAAGTCCTCGCTATCGGTTCTGCCGCGCTGCTGTCAGCTCATCTGAGTGTGGCCAGTGCAACGGACCAGATCAAGATCGTCGGTTCCAGTACGGTTTTCCCTTTTTCCAGCTATGTCGCCGATGAGTTCGGCAGCACCAGCAAATATCCTACCCCGGTGGTCGAATCAACCGGTTCAGGTGGAGGCATGAAGCTGTTTTGCGCCGGTACCGGCCTGGATACCCCGAGTATTACGAATGCCTCACGCCGAATGAAGGCCAAGGAGTTCGACAAGTGTCAGAAGAATGGTGTGACCGATATTACCGAGGCCGTGATCGGCTTTGATGGAATTGCCATCGCCCAGTCCAAGGAAGCCTCCAAATTGAACCTGAAGGTCAAGGATCTGACCATGGCTGTTGCCAAGGAAGTTCCCAACAAGGCGGGTACTGCATTGATCCCCAATCCCTACAAGTTCTGGGACGAAATCAACCCCTCCTTGCCGCATCGTGCCATTCGTATCTATGGTCCTCCGACTTCTTCCGGTACACGTGATGCCTTCGAGGATTTCGCCCTCAAGCACATCACCAAGCACATGCCGGTCTATACAAACCTGTACAAGAAGGACAAGAAAAAGTACAAGGCCTACAAGAAGTACCACAAGATCCGTCAGGACGGTGTCTATGTCCCTTCCGGTGAAAATGACAACCTGATCGTACAGAAACTGCAGCGCGACAAGGATGCTCTGGGTATCTTCGGTTACAGCTACCTTGAAGAAAATGCTGACAGTATCGCAGCGGCCTCCATCAATGGTGTCCTGCCTTCACCGAAGACAGTGGCCAGTGGTCAGTATCCTTTTTCCCGCTCGCTGTACTTCTACATCAAGCATGCGCATCTGGGCAAGGTCAAGGGTATCATGGACTATGCCAACCTGTTCATGTCTGAAGACATGATCGGAGAAGATGGCGCATTGATTGAAATTGGTCTGATTGCAGAGCCAAAGTCAGAACGCGAAAAATATCGCAGGCAGGTCAAGAATCTGGTCAAGCTGACCAAGGCCGATTTCGCCAAGTAAGGCGACTGTGACTATAAAAAGCCGGCTGTTTTGAACGGCCGGCTTTTTTTTATTCGGACAATTCCTTAAAATTACGGATTCTACGCGTGGCAGGGTGAGGGAGACCCAGGCAATTCTATGACGACATCAGAACTGTTTCTGATATTTTTTGGTGGGTTGATCCCGCTGTTGGCCACGGCCTTCTGGCTGGGTCGTCGTCAGGCGATGACCTGGGAGGGGAATGGACAGCGTCCGATGTCCCGACCGGGGTATTATGGCTGGTTCCTGTTTTTTGGTTCCGGTGGCCCGGCCGTGGTGACTGCACTGGGTTTCGCCGTGCTGCACCTTGCCGGTTTGTACAGTGCTCCACCAATGCTCCTGTTTGCTGCAGCGCTGGCCTGCGGGGCGGGAGGGTTGACCTGGACACTGCGTCGGATCCACCCGAAGTATAATGCACGCCGTTATGTAGAGAATACGGTCCGCGGCCTGATGTGGATGTCGGCCACGCTCTCGATCCTGACGACGATCGGCATTGTGTTATCGGTTCTGTTGGAGGCGCTGCGGTTTTTCCATCAGGTAGGATTCTGGTCCTTTATTACTGGAACAGAGTGGGAGGCGGATTCCGCCTTTCTGATCGGCGCCGGACGAGGGGATGAAGGCGTTGCACCACCAAAATTTGGTGCCGTACCGATCTTTGCCGGTACCTTCATGATCACCTTGATTGCAATGCTGGTGGCCGTGCCGTTTGGATTGTTTTCGGCGATCTATCTTTCCGAATATGCCGGAAAGAGGTTGAGAGCTGCGGCAAAACCGATGCTCGAGATCCTGGCGGGTATCCCAACAGTGGTGTATGGCTTCTTTGCAGCCATTACGGTCAGCCCCCTGATTGTGGAGATCGCACATGGGTTGGGTCTTGAGGCCGACTATGTCAATGCCCTGTCACCGGGGATTGTCATGGGGATCATGATTATTCCGTTTGTATCCTCGCTGTCGGATGATGTTATCCATGCGGTCCCCCAGGCCCTCAGAGATGGCTCACTGGCGCTGGGCATGACCCGCTCGGAAACGATTCGTCACGTGGTGTTGCCGGCTGCCATGCCTGGCATCGTTTCTGCCTTTCTGTTGGCGGTATCAAGAGCGATCGGGGAGACCATGATTGTGGTGATGGCGGCGGGTCTGAGGCCAAACCTCACCTGGAACCCCCTGGAAGGCATGACGACGGTTACCGTCAAGATCGTGGAATCCCTGACCGGAGACCAGGAGTTTGATAGTGCTCTGACCCTGTCGGCCTTTGCACTGGGGCTGGTCCTGCTGGTTGTGACGCTGCTGCTGAATATTGTTTCCACATACATTATTCATCGCTTCAAGAAGCAGTATGCGCTGGTCTGAGCTGAATAGAGGGCAGAATGAAAGTTGATTCGCTGAAAACCAGAAAGAAGCAACGAGGACGCTTGCGGGCAGAAAAACGTTTCCGGGCCTATGGTATTCTGGCACTGGGCTTTGCGGCATTGTTCATTCTGTTTTTCTTTATCGATATATTTGGAAAGGGGCTGCCAGCCTTCAGAACTGTGCAGGTACAGGCCACCATCGAATACAGCCAGGCCGTTGCTGATGGAAGTTATCGCAAGGCCGTATCAAAGGAGATGCGCCATATGGTCAGTCGAGGCTGGTTGCGTGATCTCGTTGCTGAACTGCGCAAACACCCTGAAAAGATCGGCAGCAGTGAAACGCTTTGGGTGCCAGCAGAGTTTCGGGTCAATCAGTATATCAAGGGCAAGAAAGGACACGGTCTGAAAGCGAAATATCAAAAGGTTGCCGACCGGCTTCAGTCCGAAGGCAAGATCAGAATGGCCTTCAACTGGCAGTTTTTTCTGCATGGAGATTCAAAGCTGCCTGAAATGGCCGGGATTGGTGCTGCGTTGGTGGGGAGTGTGATGGTCATGCTGATTACCATGGTGCTGGCCGTTCCCCTGGGGGTTCTGACAGCGGTCTATCTGGAGGAATTTGCCCCGGATAATGGTCTTACCCGTTTGATAGAGATCAATATCAACAATCTGGCTGCGATACCGTCTATCCTGTACGGGCTGTTGGGACTGGCAATCTTTATCAATATCTTCGGTGTTCCCAGGTCATCAGCCCTGGCTGGTGGAATGACTCTGTCTCTGATGACGCTGCCTACTATCATCATCAGCACCCGTGCTGCCCTGCGATCGGTTCCCAATTCCATCCGCGAGGCGGCATTTGGAGTGGGTGCCTCGCGCCTGCAGACCGTATGGCATCATGTACTGCCCCCGGCCATGCCCGGTATCCTGACAGGCAGCATTATCGGATTGGCCCAGGCGCTGGGGGAAACGGCACCTTTGCTGATTGTGGGCATGATGGCCTTTATCCCTGAATCACCGACTACGATCACCTCGGCTGCGACTGTCCTGCCTGCGCAGGTCTATACCTGGTCCGCCGATTCGATTCGGGCCTTTGGCGAGTTGACTGCGGCGGGGGTGATCGTGCTGTTGAGCGTCATGTTGATGCTGAATGGGCTGGCGATATGGCTGCGTCACCGTCTGGACAAGACCTGGTAGGATCATTAACGACAAGAACATTATGACAGAACAGACATCAGAATATCGCGTCGAGGTGCGTAAGGCCAATCTCTGGTACGGTGAAAAACATGCCCTGCAGGATATCAGTCTGAACATCGCCCGTAACCGTGTTACGGCATTGATTGGCCCCTCAGGATGCGGCAAGTCCACATTGTTGCGTTGTCTGAACCGGATGAATGACCGGATTCCCTCCTGTCGCATTGAAGGTCAGTTTCTTCTGGATGGGCAGGAGATCTATGATCCCCTGGTTGATGTGGTGCAGCTTCGGACCAAGGTGGGCATGGTCTTCCAGAAACCGAACCCCTTTCCCAAGAGCATCTATGAGAACATCGCCTATGCACCCAGGATCCATGGACTTTGCAAGAAGGGCAAGGCCATGGATGACCTGGTGGAAAAATCCCTGCGGCAGGCGGCACTGTGGGATGAGGTCAAGGACAAACTGCATGACCCGGGAACAGCCTTGTCAGGAGGGCAGCAGCAGCGACTGTGTATCGCACGGACCATTGCCATGAATCCGGAGGTGATCCTCATGGATGAACCCTGTTCCGCACTGGATCCGATATCGACTGCCAAGATCGAAGAGCTGATCGATGAGTTGAAGGTCAAGTTTACCATTGTCATGGTGACCCATAATATGCAACAGGCCGCCAGAGTATCCGATTTCACCGCCTTTTTCTATATGGGGGAGATGGTCGAGTTTGGTCAGACGGGTACCATCTTTACAACACCGACACACAAACGTACCGAGGACTATATCACCGGTCGCTTCGGCTGACTTTGCCGTGTTTCTCGATACCCTGTACTGGATCACACTGATAGCGGTGCTTGTTTCCTCGGCATCCGGTGTGTTGCAGGCAACAGGTCGGCACCAGTTCGATCTTTTCGGGGTGCTCATGATCGCCGTGGCGACAGGGCTGGGTGGGGGCTCATTGCGTGATGTGTTGCTGGGCCGTGAAGTGTTCTGGGTCATGGATCAGTCTTTTTTTATAGCTTCTGTTCTTTCCGCCCTGATTCTGTTCGGTATCGCTTCTACCAGAAAGATTTCACCACGTGTCTTTCTGATTCCGGATGCGGCCGGGCTGGCCACCTTTACCATTGCCGGTACCCTGGTAGCTGACATGCAGGGAGCCGGCATGCTGATTGCCAGTTTTATGGGCGTTGTGACCGGTATAATGGGCGGGGTGCTCAGGGATGTCCTGTGTGGCGTTCCCCCGATTGTCTTCAACAGCCCGTTATATGCCACAGTGGCATGGTGTGGTGCCTTGTTGCTTCTGGCGCTGCAGGGCATTGGGTTGAGCGACGAGCTGGCTGCCGGGTTGGTTGGGGTGATCGTCTTTGCAGGACGCCTATTGGCGCTGCGTTTTCAAATTGGATTGCCCAGCCTGAAGTCCTGCCCAAAAGACCAATGACCCCCACCCTCTACTATATCCATGATCCGATGTGCAGCTGGTGTTGGGCGTTTCGCCCTGTCTGGCAGGAAATACAGGGCAAACTGGATGGTGTTGTGAGGATCCATTATCTTCTTGGGGGATTGGCACAAGATGATGACAGACCGATGCAGCCTGAGTTGCGGGAGACCATTCAGGGGTACTGGCGCAGGATCCAGCGGGAGGTGCCCGGGACGCGATTCAATTTCGATTTCTGGAAGACCTGCATTCCCAGAAGGTCAACCTGGCCGGCCTGCCGCGCCGTAATCGCCGCTCGACAGCAGGGTCGGCACTTTGAGCAGAAGATGATTCTGGCGATTCAACAGGCCTATTATCTGCAGGCCAGAAATCCATCAGAACCTGAACTGCTCAGGGAGTTGGCAGGAGAGATTGCGTTGGACCAGAATCAATTCATGCAGGATATGGAGTCGGACCGGGTTCAGCATCAGCTGGACAAGGAGATAAGACTGACTCGCTGTCTTGCAGTGCCCGGTTTCCCTTCGCTGGTACTCAGCCTGGGGCGCAAAAAACTGCGGATTCCGTTTCGGTATACCGACGCCGATCCTGCAATACAGGTCATTCGGGCCCAGATCATCAGTTCTCGCTGATGGCCTTCTGGATGTCATCCGGCGAGGTATGACGAACATCCTTGCCCTTGACCAGATAGATCACATATTCTCCGATATTCTGGCTGTGGTCACCGATGCGTTCAATGGCACGGATTGCCCAGATCACCTGCAGGCTGCGTTTGATGCTGCGCGGGTTTTCCAGCATATAGGTGATATGCTGGCGCATGATACCCTCGTATTCGATATCGACATGTTCGTCCTTTTCGGAGAGCAGGGCAGCCTTCTGGATATCGAAACGGGCAAAGGCATCCAGGGACTGGCGCAACATCTGTTCAACACTGTCACCAAGGTGACGAATCTCTTCGAAATGATTGGCCGGGCGTTCCATTTCGGCCAGCTTCAGGGCACTGACGGCGACGCGACAGGCCTGGTCTCCAATGCGTTCCAGATCTGTGATTGTCTTGATCACTGCGATAATAAAGCGTAGGTCAGTAGCCGTGGGTTGACGACGCGCCAGAAGCTGGGTGCATTTGTTGTCGATACTGACTTCATGATGATTGACTTGGTAGTCATTTTCGATGACCTGGTCGGCCAGTTCCACATCTCCCTGCAGCAAAGACTCAATTGCCTCGGCCGTCTGCTTTTCCACTAGGCCACCCATGGCCATCACATCATTGCGAATATCCTCGAGTTCTTCGTTGAACCGGCGTGAGGTATGTTGTCCAAAGGTATCCTTGTGCATGTTATTTAAGTTCCATCGGTGAATCGTTACAGTATACGCCCAAACGGTGAAGGCCCCAAAAAAATGGGGCCCGCAGGCCCCATAAAAGTAGAAGTTTCGAGCTGTCTTAGAACACGTATTGGGCCTGAACGAATACCTCATCCAGATCGTTGTTGTTCTTCCCGTCAACATTGCTGTTGGTACGATAGGTCAGCTGATACTTGATCTTCTGCTTGTTGACGAAGTAGTTGACCCCCAGCTCTCCACGATCCCACGTAGTGGCATAGTTGTCGGCATCCTGTGAGGAGTAGGAAGCGACGATCTCCAGCTTGGAAGGCATGACCATATAACCGCCTTCGATCGACCAGTTGCTCAGTGTGGTGGAGCTGTTCTTGTACAGACCATCCGTTATACCACTCTGCCTCAGATTAGAATTGAAGCTGTTGTATTCCGCATCGACCGAGAAACCGGCGTTGCGGTAGGCGCCACTGACCTCAAAGCCGGTGACACTGTCAACATTATTGTCAGGGTTAGGCGCTGTTGCCGTGGTCAAGACATCATTATCATTGGTCCAGCTGAAGGCGGCCAGGCTGACGGTGGCCTTCTGCTCGCGCTTGAAGTCGCCCTGACCCATCTTCAGGAAACCGAATGGATGATAGTCGATACGACCTGCATACAGAAACCCTTGGTTCCACGTGCTATTGTGGTTATCAACTGGTGATTCGAAGGTCAGTTTTTTGTTATTGGGCTTGATGTCGGATTCACCGACAGAGGCCTGCCAGACGAAGGTCTTGTCACTGTTA
>RFGN01000541.1 GCA_003696645.1 Gammaproteobacteria bacterium
GCGTCCGGCACGACCGGTGCGGCCGATCCGATGCACATAGGATTCCGTATCATAGGGGGCATCGTAGTTCACTACATGGGTGATGCGTTCCACATCCAGGCCGCGGGCGGCCACATCGGTGGCAATGATGATATCCAGGCTGCCCTGTTTAAATCGGTTGACCGTTTTCTCCCGCTGCGCCTGGGGGATATCCCCGTTCAGGGCCTGGGCTGCATGGCCGCGAGCCTGAAGGCGTTCACTGATCTCCTGGGTGGCGTTGCGGGTTCGCACAAAGATGATCAGGCCATCGAAATCCTCGACTTCCAGCAACCGGGTGAGGGTGTCCAGCTTTTCCCGATGGTTGACGATCAGATAACGCTGACGAATGCTGGCAGCGGTGGTGGTCTTCTGCTTGATAGTCACCTCTACCGGATTGTGCAGATATTTCTGTGTGATCCTGCGGATGCGCGGTGGCATGGTGGCGGAAAATAGTGCCGTTTGCAGGGACTCGGGCATCTGCTCCAGAATCCACTCGACATCGTCAATGAAACCCATGCGCAGCATCTCGTCCGCCTCGTCCAGGATCAGGGTGGTGATATCGTCCAGGCAGAGCGTACCGCGACGGATATGGTCCATGATGCGGCCCGGTGTGCCGACCACTACATTTACCCCGTTTTTCAGTAGCCGGATCTGCTGGCGATAATCGGCACCGCCATACAACGGGGCGACATGAAAACCCTTGATATGGCGGGCATAGCTCTGAAAGGCCTCGGCCACCTGAATGGCCAGCTCACGGGTAGGGGCAAGGCATAGCACGGTCGGGTTTTTGCAGGGGCCCGAGATGCGCGAAAGCACCGGCAGGGCAAAGGCAGCCGTCTTGCCGGAACCAGTCTGTGCGGTGCCGAGAAGATCACGCCCCTCCAGCAGGGTCGGAATGGCACCAAGCTGGATCGGGGTCGGGGTCTCGTAGCCGGTTTCCGCAATGGCCTTGAGAACGGCACCCGAAAGCGCCAGATCAGAAAATGTCGGGTTGGCCGACTCCGAATCAGTGGGCATGACCGTGGGCCAGCTCCTCACTGCTGGCCTCACGAATCCCGACCACCTCCACGGCAAAATTCAGGGCCACACCGGCAAGAGGGTGGTTGCCATCAATGGTGACCTCGTTGCCTTCTACCGCCTTGACCTCGATCGGCACCACATCACCGGATTCGGTCTGTGATTCAAAGCGCATGCCGGGCTCTACCGATTCCACCCCGGAAAAGGCCGAGATATCCACCTTCTGGATCAGCTCGGGTACTACCTCACCATAGGCATCAGCCGCTTCGATATGTACGTTCAGCGTATCTCCCTCGGTTTTGCCAGTCAGGGCCTGTTCCAGACCGGGAATGATATTGCCTGCACCATGCAGATAGGCAAGTGGTTCATGGCCAATGGAAGAATCCAGCGTCTCGCCTTCGTCATTGGTCAGGGTGTAATGAATGCTGACGACCAGATTGTCGCCGATGAGTTGGGCCATGATGCCTCCGTAGCTTGAATGGAAAAACAACCCATCTTAACTGATTTAGGTGGCGATTACGAATCAATGTTTTGTTTTGGCTATTGAATCAAGTGATGAAGTAAATTTTGCATGATTCAACGTCTTTCAAAGCAAAGAAAACGCCACGCAGCAGGCTGTGGAACATGTCTTTCAGCGCCACGAATTGTTTTACTCTCGTGAGTTCAGACTGTGAACGATATGGGATTCCAAGCGTCCTTGATATACAGCCATCCCACATGGTGAATACCTACGAAGTTAAAATACGGGGACACCATATCACATGGAAGATTGGCATAAATCGGTAATAATCGTTTATGAGTGGGACAGAAGTATGTATATTTTCAGATAC
>RFGN01000542.1 GCA_003696645.1 Gammaproteobacteria bacterium
ACCATTGCCAGGGAGGCTACCAAAAAGATGTTTTTCATTGGTAAATGATTTTAAGGAATGTGAAAATGCCGGTTGCACTGAAGGGAATGGGCGAGCCGGCAGTGAGAAAAATGCTGCCTGTGGATAAGGCTGCGGTTTCTATTGACGGGAAAACATTGCGGAAGATAGTCATATTTCCCGGAAGGGATGATGAGTGGAGGGATAAAGCAGGACGAAGCCTCAATTGTTTGCGTAACCCGTCATCTCTGTTCCTCTTCAATGCCTATAGGAAACAGGAAGGAGATATCAGGCGGCATCTAATGCTCCCCTCCCTTCGGAAAACAACGGTACCCAACATTCAACTCCAGCGCCTTGGCTGCCGAGAAATTGTAAGCCCGGACATTCAATCCCACAAAAAGGTGGTCGTTCAGGTGGAATTTGACACCCAGCCGCTGCTCCAGCCGGGGAGTAGATTTGAAATACTGTTTGCGAAGAAGGATGTATCCGAGCCCCATGTAGATTGACAAACGGTCGATGGAATTTTCT
The DNA here is from genome assembly GCA_003696645.1 of Gammaproteobacteria bacterium. Lineage (GTDB taxonomy): Bacteria > Pseudomonadota > Gammaproteobacteria > J025 > J025 > J025. Next base: position 526 of record RFGN01000542.1, read on the forward strand.
CCCGTCAGGAAAACCGAGGTGCCGAGTTTGTCTTCAAACGGGATGGCATTTTTCTCCACCCTGCCTTCCAGCACAGCTGCTTTGATGCCATTGGTGCCGTCGTAAAAGAAATCTAGCCCTGCGCCGTATTTGAAGCGGTGATCCACCACCCTGTTGTAACCGGCAAATACGTTGAGCATGAGAAAATTCCAACCGTAAGTTTCAGGGGGCCAGTCATCGTTGCTGGCATTGAACTCCACCTGCCGGGTGGTGATCCCCATAAATCCGAAAAGCTCATTTTTCGGAACGTCCGGCTTTTTCAGGTCTTTTAGGTTTCGCTTCGCAAATACCTCTTCACCGGGCACCCAGCGCAGCCCAAGGCGGTAACCAAACACATTGACACCTTTTTGCGGCTCACGCGTGTTGCCGTTGGAGATGTGGGTCAGCCTTATACCGGGTTCTATCCAGAGGTGCTTTTGCAACCTGAGAGACAGGCCGGTGCCCAGTTCACTGAAAACATTTACAGGAGTGGCAAAAATATCGTTGGGCAAGGGGGCCTTCGGGTCCCAGTACTTCATCCCGGTGGCCATGCCCAGGGAGGCGTAGGTGTTCACCTGTAAAAAATCCCAACGGATCAGGTTGCCCTCTACAAAGCCGTAAAAAGCTAAGGGATGCCCTAATTCATTTCGACGAAGAACCCTCATGTAATGGAG
>RFGN01000071.1 GCA_003696645.1 Gammaproteobacteria bacterium
ATATCCCCTGTTCAAAGAAAAAATGTCAACCCAAAATTACTGATATCAAACAGTGGCTTTTGCATAATGACATTCGACTGGTAAGCACATGCCTCCAGTACTCCTGTGCTCCAATCTCTGATCCCGACTTTTTCGAGATCGGCCGTGGGCTTTATTTCTATAATCGAGCCCCGCAACAATGAAAAACAGCAGCTTGATCAGGATAGCCCTATCTCTTGGAGCTTTTCTTCTGCTGTGTATCTACTTCTCAATCAATCTCGGTGATGCCAGAACAGCCCTCAAAAAATTCAACCTGTTTTGGTCTGGAAATCCTTCCGCAACTCTTCGACTCCTAACAAGAGATGGTAATACTCTTTTGGAAACTCGACTCAGGTTGTCTGATTTCTTCGACGGTTCGGGACATAGACAACTCAATTTTCAATACCTCAGTCAGCGTGCGTTTAACAACCTCGCCAAACATCACTCGGATATCCAGATCTTTCTGGACCATAAAAAAATCGCTTCGGCGAATATGACCTCTCTCAACAAAAAGGCAATAGCCATTACCCTGCCTGAAAAGAAGATCTATCTACTCGCCCCTCCTCATCTGGACATGATGATACGTGCCTTGGCCTATGAAAGAAAACTCCGGCCTGACATCTTTACCTGTAGTTCAGACAAGGTCTTTTGTCAATCCATCAAGCTCGAACGTTTCGCAGGTCTAAGCAGGATATATGAAAAAACACTTGAAGCCGACCGACCCGAACATAGTGATCTGATACCACGTGGCAGAGAAGCCGGCCGTCATGTAACACTCTGGTTTTCCGCAAAGAAAAGGCAAGCCGTACAAATTGTCATTCACATGAAAACCCCCATTCCGGAACAATCGTTGCGGTCATCTGTGCCAGGAGAGATTTTACAACAGGAGCATGTTGGTTTTGCGAAGGATTACAACCTGGCAAGACTGAATGAGTTGATCTACCATTTTCTAAAAATGAATACCCTGGATTATCAATTGAACGTTGATGCGGTTCCAGGAGTCAATCGTATCGATATTGAATTTTCGGAACTCTCCAGAATCCCTGTTATTTTTCCAATACCGATAGCTGGAATCATCACCAACATCAACTTTCAGAGGCCAAGACAATAACGGTATTGCATCGAAAATCCATTTTCGGATATAATCATTGGTTTAGCTTGATTAGACAGAGGAACAATTTCTCAAATGGTTACCATTCGCATGTCCCGGGGAGGCGCCAAAAAGCGTCCTTTTTATCACATCGTTGCAGCCGACAGCCGTATGCCGCGTGATGGCCGATATCTTGAGCAACTTGGTTTCTTCAACCCCTGTGCTGCCGAAAATGAGGAAAAACTGCGCATCGATAAAGAACGTGTGGAATACTGGGTTGGTCAAGGCGCACAATTATCGGATCGTGTCGCCAGCCTGATCAAGGCCAACGCATAAAAATCCCCCACTTTCTCGCATCTCACTGTACCCTGAGTCATTTCAGGGTACTTCCGCACTGAATGCCTGCATCATCGGATCTCATCGAAATAGGACGAATCAGTGGGATATACGGCGTTCGCGGCTGGGTCAGGGTCTTTTCATACACCCAACCGCGCTCCAACATATTCAACTATTCACCATGGATACTGAAATCCGCAGAGGGCCAGCAGATCTATACTCTGAATCAGGGCAGAAAACACGGAAAAACCCTTGTCGCCCAACTGGAAGGAATCACTGACAGAGAATCTGCACGCACCCTGCTGAACATCCCGGTATTTGTTGAGCGAGACCAGCTCCCCCCTTCAGAGGAGGGAAAATTTTACTGGCATGATCTATACGACCTGGTGGTATTCAATACTGAAAACATCCTCCTGGGACAAGTCTCCCACCTTGTCGAGACTGGAGCCAATGATGTCATGGTAGTACGTGATCACAACAACGAGCGCCTGATCCCTTTTATCCTCGGTGATGTTGTCATGAAGGTCGATCTCCAACAGAAACAGATAATTGTCGACTGGGACCCTGATTTCTAGGATTTGTCATGCGCTTCGATCTGATTACCCTGTTTCCAGAGATGTTTGATATCCTTTCACAGGGAGGGATCGTCAAACGCGCCCTGACAAAGCACCTGATCCAGATCCATACACACAACCCGCGAGACTTCACCCAGGATCCTCATCATACTGTGGACGACCGCCCATACGGAGGAGGTCCTGGCATGGTCATGATGGTTCCACCCCTGCGACAGGCCATTCATTCAGCCCGTTCGCAGACTGATTCAGAAAATCAATTGACCGTCTACCTCTCGCCGCAGGGTCAAAGACTTACCCAGGAAAAACTGCATTCCTGGACGACGCTAGAGCAGGTTGTTCTGATTTGCGGACGCTATGAAGGGATTGACGAGCGTGTCCTCGAACATGATATCGATGAAGAGGTTTCCATTGGTGATTATGTATTGACCGGGGGTGAACTGCCCGCCATGATCATTATCGATGCGCTGACACGTCTGTTACCTGGCAGCCTTGGACATGCCGAATCTGCCGGACAGGATTCATTTTGCAAAGGTCGCCTGGATCATCCACACTACACCCGACCTGAAGTATTTGAAGGCCAATCCGTTCCATCCGTTCTGCTGTCTGGCAACCATCAGGCCATCAAGGCCTGGCGCAGAAAGGCGGCTCTGCAGAATACACTCAGAAAACGTCCAGACCTGATCGACCGTGTTCCGCTGACTGCTGAAGAGCGTGATCTTCTTGAGGAAAAATGACTGGTCAAATCATATGCAGACATGTATAATTTTTCGTTTTTTAGTCTGCCTGAGAATGAGCAACCATCATGAGCGATTTGATCAAAGAACTTGAAGCCGAACAGATTCAACGGGATATTCCCGAATTCCGCCCCGGTGATACGGTGGAGGTGCAGGTCAGGGTCAAGGAAGGCAATCGGGAAAGACTGCAGGCCTTTGCCGGGATCGTTATTGCCCGTCGCAACCGTGGCCTGAACAGTTCCTTTACTGTAAGAAAGACCTCTTATGGAGAAGGCGTGGAACGCGTTTTCCCTCTGTTTAGCCCGCTGGTGGAATCCATTACCGTCAAAAGGCGTGGGGCCGTTCGACGTGCAAAACTGTATTACCTCAGATCCAGAACTGGCCGCGCTGCCCGAATCAAGGAACGGTTGAAGTAGAAGCCTTTACTACCGGTTACTGTCTCATTCCTCAGGCAGTAACCGGCTTTGCCAATTCTCAACCGACTTGGCAGTTCCTTCGCAACCGCCTCCAGGTCCGGGACCTTTGTCACCCCGAGTCATGAAACATGATGCCGGCAAGGAAAAGCAGTACCAGTCTGACCAATGGCTGATTGATCGTTTTCTGGAAAGCTGCTGGATAGAAAAGGGCCTGTCTGACAACACTATTGATGCCTACAACAAGGATCTGAAACAATTCTGCCAGCATCTTTCTGGCACTTCCAGACTGGCAAGTTGCACGACCTCCGACATCCAACGGTTTCTGGCTCATCTTCTCCACGCAGGGCTGACAGCCCAGACGATCTGCCGCAAACTTTCGAGCTTGCGACGTTTCTTTCAGCATCTCTACCGTGACAACATTCGCCATGACAACCCGTGTGACCTGATAGATCGCCCCAAACTTGGACGTCCACTTCCTCGTACCCTGTCTGAAAAAGAGGTAACAGATCTGCTCAATGCTCCTGATACTGAAACAATACTCGGTTCAAGGGATCGAGCCATGCTGGAATTGATGTATGCATCCGGTCTGCGTGTCAGCGAACTGATTTCGATGAAACACTATCAACTGGATCTTACCCAGGGGTTTGTACGTATCATGGGCAAGGGAAACAAGGAAAGACTGGTCCCGTTCGGCGAAAATGCACAGAATTGGCTGGAAAATTATCTCCAGCCTGGTGGAGCACGTGAGCAACTGGCAAATCGAAAGAAGATATCCGATGCTGTCTTTATCACCCACTCAGGCGAACCGATGAGCCGACAGGCATTCTGGTACCTGATTCGAAAGTATGCGCGTCTGGCACAGATACAGACTCCACTTTCGCCCCATACGCTGCGTCATGCCTTTGCCACTCATCTGCTCAATCATGGTGCCGATCTGAGAGTTTTGCAAATGCTGCTCGGACATAGTAATGTATCCACGACGCAGATATATACCAATGTAGCCACAAAGGAAATCCAGAGGCTTCACAGCGAACACCACCCGCGTGGTTGAACCGACTCGAACCGTAACTTTCAAATGAATAAAAGAACTGTTGCCCTGCTCTTTTTTGGCCTTTCAATGATATTTTCTTCCCTGCCCGGTCTGGCCGATGAAAAACAGGTTCTCAATGCATTGCACGACCTGTTTCCTGATCGACAACCAGACCATGTCAATCATGAACGTATCCCTGGATGGCATGAAGCCGTTTATGGTACCCAGGTCTTTTATGTATCCGACGATGGTCGATTCGTGATGCAGGGTGACATCTATGACCTGAAGCACCAGAAAAATTTAACGGAAGAGATACGGATCGCACAAAGAAAACAGATTCTTGAAACACTGGATGATGAACACCTGATCGTCTTCAAGCCAAAGAAGACGTTGTACCATCTTGTTGTTTTCAGTGATATCGATTGTGGGTACTGCCGAAAACTGCACAGCGAAATCCAGAACTATCTGGATCAGGGTATTGAGATACGCTATGTACTGTTTCCCCGAACCGGTGAATATACCTCTTCCTATTACAAGGCGGTTTCGGTCTGGTGCTCCGATGACCGACAAAA
>RFGN01000072.1 GCA_003696645.1 Gammaproteobacteria bacterium
GCTGGCCTATGAACCGAAAACAAGACGCGAGTTCTGGAACGCAAAATTCCAGCGCAACGTCGAACGGGATCGCGAGGTCCGGCAAATGCTGCTGGATGCGGGCTGGCGAGTCATGGTTGTCTGGGAATGCGGGCTCCGAAACAATGCCGCCCGCGACCAGGGCCTGGAGTTTGTCGCAGACTGGATTCGGTCTGGCTGGACTACCGGAGAATATCCGTCACCTACCCTTCAAAGCAGTTCGGGCTGTTGAACCGTTTGGGCCCCACCCTGCAAGCCGCGCACCTCGTCAATAAATTCCTTTAGTGTCATCAGCCATTGCCGCTGGGCAAGTGGATATGTCTTCTGCAAAGGTTCTGGCACAACGAGCCGCAAGCGGTTCGCCTTCATTTCACCGGTCTGCGCGTCACTGATGCCGGGCTCCAAAGTCAACAGATGCTTTTCCTGGATCCGCTCGCCTTCCGACAGCACTTGTCGCCAACGGTCCTTACAGCTCGTTTTCGCGCCAAGAAGCCTTAAACGTCCACTTGGGAATCGCTGATCATGATAAGCAGCGAAGCTTGGGAAAAGAAAATCCGGCTTGGCATTGTTCTCGGTTACGCGGCCATGTCCGCCACGTTGGAATTCAAGCTGATGAACTGAGAATAAGTACGCCAGATGATTCTCCAAGGCCCTTCCAGCTCTGGATTTTCGCCTGTTCTGTACGCTGAGCGAAAAGCTGATGAATTCGTCCACGCCGTCCCTGCCGAAACCATCCTGCAAACGGTTGGCGACGATATGTTTCTCAAATATTCGGAACATGCGCTCTTCCGTTTCCATCCACTGCAGTAGAGCCGCATCAGGATCCGCAAGCGCGTCGACTTCGACCTGATCCCGCGCGAACTGCGAGAAAATCTCTGTTCTCGGAAATTGTGTCGAAAAGCGTGCCGTCAGTAATGCCAGTAATCTATCGTCATCGTCGCCGTCAGGAGCCGCCGCTGTGATTCCGAGATCTTCCAACAACAAGCGGACAGGGTAAACGAGAGGTTCTTCACCGATATTTGCCGTCTCAAACTGATTGCCTGAGGGTTCTACGCCGAACAGAGAACGAATCTGCAGCTCGGCTTCGGATCCATGTGGAGCAAATACCATGAGCACACGGCCGTCTCTGTTTTTTGCAATCAGCAGGAAGTCGCCTGCCTCAATCCGCTCGGTAACGGGGTTGTCCGGGTAATAGAGTCTATATTCCGGTCCGCGCACTGGATTTTCCGCGCGAGCGTCGTACCAGGTTACCTTTCCCTCGACAATCTCGGGTTCCTGGTCGTCATCGGGAAGATAGGCCATCGTCGCCGGGAATATGCGACGCTCCCCTTTCGCCAGAGATCCCAGGTACTCCCGGAAACCGGCCCTGACCAAGCCGCCGATCTCATGTTGGTTTGAGCGATGCTTCTCAGCATCAACTGCGCTGAGATACTTTGCGGCCGCTCCTTCAAAGAGATCACGCAGCGTACGAGACGGCATTACATCGCGATAGGCAGCACGTCTACCGGCCGGCCCTGTTTCAGCTGCATCACATAAGGATGCATTGCGCGCGCGATCGCCTCAACGACGTGCACCACGACCGAGTTGCCGAATTGCTTATAGGCCTGGGTATCTGAAACCGGAATCCTGAAATCATTTGGAAAGCCCATCAACCTGGCACACTCCCTCGGGGTCAAGCGCCGCGGGCGCGCGCGACCCGACTTGCCGCGTCGAATCAGGATTTCGGACCCGTCCTTGTAATAACGTGCGGACAAGGTTCTGGCAATATCGTCCGGCCCGAACAGGCCAAAACCGAAACCATTTCCCCGGGCCTGATGCTTTTCCGCGTAGGCCTGCAGATACGACCACAGTTTGTCACTCAGAACATACTTCTGGTTGACACGCGCTTTTCTGCCGATTGTGTAATCTTTTTCCGGTTCCTCCGTGCCGTTCTCCGGATGCAGTATATCTGCGAGCCGGGTCTGCTTATCTCTTGGTATATTAACGCTGTTCCAGTCGAAGCCGACTTCTTCTCGAAATCCAACCAGAAATACTCGCTCGCGATGCTGCGGCACGAAATAACGCGCGTCCACAATATTTGGATAAACGCTATAGCCGAGTTCCTTCACTAATGTGTCCAGAATGACCCGCATTGTCCGGCCACCGTCGTGGCTGGCCAGGTTCTTTACGTTTTCCAGCAGGAAAGCGACGGGGCGCTTGACACGAAGCACTTGAGCAACATCGAAAAACAGAGTGCCCTGCGCTTCGCAAGCAAAGCCATCGGGCCTGCCTAGCGATCTCTTTTTCGATACGCCCGCAACCGAGAACGGCTGACAAGGAAACCCGGCAACCAAAACATCATGATCGGGAATCAGATCAGCAATGGCAGAATCACCTGCATTTGTAATATCTCGCAAATCGCTGTTTATGCGATGCTCGGACGGATTGCGCTCGGCAAAGTTTTCTCGATAGGTCAGCTGGCAGTGGCGATCATACTCGCTGGTAAAGACGCACTGGCCGTTTGCCGCTTCGAAACCCAAACGCGTGCCACCCACACCTGCGAACAGGTCGGCAAACTGGAAGCACCCCTTGAGTCCATGTAACCTATTGTTTTTCATAGATCCGCTAGCGCGAAAAGGAGCGAATTGCGTTAGCCATTATGTCACGGCATTGCCCCCATGCAAGTTGCAATGAACCTCGGATAAAACAACCCAATTACTGAGCGGAAACTTTCAAGTGCTTCTTGGCGCTTGATGCACATTTCTCTATCAGTGCGCTTGCTTCGGATTCATCCAATGCCTCGAAAAGGACCCCCCCACCATTCCGGTTGAGAGCGATCATGAATTTTCGGAAAGCCTGTTCACTCGAGGTAATCCAGTCATCGGTACGCATAGCACGTACCACAGCTCTGGCGAGTGGCCTGCGGCTGACAGTGCCAGTACGTTCGACGAAATTGCTTCGGATGTCAGCAGTCTTCAATATCAGTCGCAACGCGCCTTCCGGATCCTTAGGGTCTGCGATAGTAGCAATATGTACGTTCCACCAGAGACGGGATAGGGCGTTATCATCACGTATGGCCGTGAGATTTGGCGCAAACATGTGATCCCGGATCCGCTGTTCAAGGACATCACCAGTATGCCCTGATAACCATCTTGCGCGGGCATAGTCAAGACATTCGATATGGGCGAGGCGCACCCAGATTCGCTCATCTCGTGCCAGCGCCGGCGTCATGCCGTTCAAGGCCCTGTACAGGACAAGCGAGTTTTCGATGTCGGCAGATGCAGTGCGTGACGTACCATCGAGCTTGTTCAAAAGTTCAAGATCAACCGTAACAGCGGTTGTCTCTATGGCCCACCCGTTTTCACGTTCCAGATCGACAAAGTTCCCACTGGCATACCGTTCAAGATTCTCGGAAATGCTGCTGGCGAGCTCGGAAACCCTGCTTTCGGACAGAAATTTGAGGGGATAGGGCGCCATTATTCATCCTCCCTGACAATCTGCGATAGTAACTGGGCGGGACTGTCAAGGAGTGACTGCGCGCTCTCCAGAAGAGATATTTCCGCTGCGGGATCGATCCCCTTGGAATCGCAACGGGCCATGAACGGCGAATACCATCTGAGTCCCTCATACTGTCCGCCACTATCTCTCAAAGCGTCAAGAACTTCCATTACAGCTGGAAGATATACGGCGTTCATGACGATAGGTTTCCCTTGTGCCTGTCCACGCAGCAGTAGGATCGACTCCTGTGTCTTCTCGCCGACAAGAATTGTGATTCTGTCCCGCTCAAGTTCAATCTGGAGTATCCCTTCAGGAATGTCAGGAGAACTGTCCAACTCGAAGATGCTTTCGACCGGAGCCAGCTTCGCTTGCCCAACCGAGATGATGTGCTCATCACCAATTGCGATGATGTCTCCGTATTTCAGCGCCACAGGAGGTTCGAACTCCTGGTTAATAGTTCCCGGATCCCATTCCGGAATGTCACATTTCATCCACACCAGCGGTCTCAGCGATACCCTGTAAAGAAGCTTGCCAGCTTCAAAGTCGGTCCGTCCTCCAGGCCACGTCAGGGTTAACAGTTCCGAGTAGTATGTATCCCTACATTTCACGAAACAGCCAACAGAGGCCTTGCCTTCCTCGACCAGACTCCTGATTCCATTCTCTGTCAGGGTTGTGCTGTGTTCCAGAGTGAGTGAGCCGGTTTCCGGGTCCTCGTGTACTGTGAAGTCCATATCAAATTCACCGGCGGAAAAGTCGCCAGTACCGGGTGACAGTACAGGATGTGGATACCTTGTCTCTGCCGAGAATCTCATGCTGTTGTCTCCTGAGATTCTGCACGAGAGGCTGCAATAAGTTCGATTGGGCCTTCATAGGGCTCATCGAAGGTGATCGTGACAGTTTCACGTTGGCGAGCGTTCGCTTCAATGATGATTGCGCCGGAATCCACCATACCTTTACTTGTACTTTTGACAACAAGGTTTTCTGGTGTATCGATACCGGTGGCTTCCACCCGAATTTCTATAAGACCATCTGATTCCGGAGTGAAATGAATCTCTCTGGAGATCGCAGCTCCAGCGTTGTCAGTCCGGAGGAGGTTGCGGACATCCCCTAGGGCGACCGGTTGACGATCACCGCGCGTGCCGTGGCCTTCCGATCCGGAACCTGTTCCCTTCCCGGTACCGCCACCTTTACCGGATGATCCCTTTCCGGTTCTGCTGCTACCACCCTCTTGGCCACTGTTTGGATCACGAGCTGGTCGCGGCTTCATTCTTTCTTTTCGTTGGGATTTGTATATATATCGCTCTGGGTCGGTCTCTGTACCCGGATCAGGAGGTCTTTCCCCCTGTCCCTGATCAGCAAAAAACCTTCCAAGTTCCTCGAGGACTACTGCACCTTCGTGTCTTACTCCTGTGGTTTGCTTGATGATATTCCGAAGTTCTTTCCCGAGCTGCTTCATCGCGCGAGCAGCATGTGCCCGTTTCCTAGGATCTGTGATGCGTTCCGCCGAAAAGCCATCATGGGCAGGGTTTTCCAGTTTTTTCAGAAATGCGCTGGCATCGGTGTCTTCAGGCTCGACCAGAACGACGAAATCTCGTGACCCAGGGAAACGGACAAAGGGATGGCCGAAATGCCTCAGATTGTCCGTTATGAGCATCCCTCTGCGAACAAAACCGATTCGACGGGGCATCCCCTCCTCCACCAACACACGGACCCGTATACGTCCGAGGTCCTGTATATTGAGAACGTGCTCTTTTGCGATATCGGAAACCATGCAACGGTAGAGCTGTTGTGCAAAGACAAGATCATCTTTGTGCCCAGTGGCCTCTGCTGCATTCACAATATCCTGACGAGTCAGCAGGTTTTCAAGTGTATTCCGGTTTATGTTGATTTTCCCATCGTCGACTTCGAACACCATTTCCTCCCTGTAAACCGCGCAGAAGAAATTTGTGACCAGAGAGAACGTCATCCTTTCTGCCCAGTCTTCGGCAACTCCAAAGCCCATGGAGAAGATCGAAGTACCAACTTCTGTCCGGTTCATCCATTCCGGTACAGCAGTTCGATCCACAATCGCGCGGAATCCTTCGGGATTTCCCCAATATCCGGTTGCACGAACTTTCTTACCGTCACGCGCGGTATGGGATACAAGCTTGACTTTGCCTTGGGCAGCAAAGCATTTCCCTTCGTTATCTGGATCCTCCCATATCGTTGAATAAAAAACCGTATGAAGATCCGACACGGCAAATGAGGCGTTCTTGCCAATACCGAATGAACCGCCCGCATCGACAGCATCCTTGGCGGTCACGCCCGATCCCTTAACTAACGAATGAAAAGGTGTGCCTTCTAGATCTGGAGGACCAACAAGCCCTTTTGTATTGTAGTCTGCGATCTCTAGCACTGGGATTTGCTCCCTTTTTATTATCTCAAGAGCATTCCCAAAAAACTCTTCTTCTCTTTCTTCGGTTGCACCTCTAAAACATGCTTCGAGCGCGTCTTCGAGCAGCGCGCGCGATGGAAAGTTGTGGTGATCGAGCTCCAATACATTGAACACCATCCTCACGGGTTTGTTCTTCGCAGCATCACGGCTGTTTTGTCCTGCTTCACGAGCGCAACTAGCGTAGGGGGAATCTCTAAACGTTTCGATGCCTGCATCCCCGAGCCCTTCTTTCTCGCCTGCTTCGTTTGGCAAGAATCTTAATTCAGGATTTACCACAGATTTGCAACTCCCTATCGTCATGCCTAGCAAGAGACGGTGGCCACAGCTCCTAGATTGTCATCATCCAGATGCAATTAGGCGATTTCAAACTCGCTATCACCGTCCAATAGATCTTCTTGACGTCTGCTTTATCGCAATCGTACGCGACCGATTCGATAGCCCCCTAACAAGCAATCGTTTCTCGGGACTTTGTAATTCTATTGCCGCTCCAGACGTAGCCAACTTGCACACATTAATCAGGATCAAGTTCGCCGCGGTATCTCCCCCACACCAAACCACCGCATTCTGCCCGAACGCCTCACCGACGGCGCAGGCTTGTTCTCGAGCGATGCCGAGCACCAGGACGGCCGGTTCGGATGGCCACTCGCCGGCGGCGTCGTGCCCAGCGCCCGAGAACAAGCGATAGCCCTGCTCGCGCAATTGCGCCTCCATTTGTGACTGCCGCGCCCGGTTCTCTGTATCGCTCAGCCGGCGGCTGCCCGGATTGAACGCCGTCAAGTGGGCCGCGGAGTCGACGCCGTACACCTCATATAGACGCAACAACTCCGGCGACGCCTGGCCCACGCGCAGGACGAAGCAGCCGAACGGGCCGTCCACCTCGAACAGGGTGTTGCGATAGGCTTCGACGAGCGCCGCATCCATCACCCCACCACCGGATAACAAGCCTCACCCCAGCCC
>RFGN01000543.1 GCA_003696645.1 Gammaproteobacteria bacterium
CGCGCCGATGAATCAAATCAAAGGGCGCAATATGATCGGATCACAATAAGTGGTATCATCGACAAAAAAATTAGCGTAAGTAAAGAAAATGAGTTGTATGCAATCCCCTCTGCTACTGCTAAAATGGGTCAACAGGTAACAGCGGCCCCTATTCTTAATTGGACGGAATTTGATGTATGGCTTTATATACTTAGCTACAACCTACCCTTCAATAAGTCTTATCGGCTAGGGTTTAGCCGGGTTGGGTGCTGGCTTTGCCCGCTCAACTCCGAATGGTCGGAACTATTGGCTGGTATCTTTTTCCCTGAGGATGCATCTCGTTGGCGGACACAATTAGTGGAATTTGCCCGCAAGATCGGCAAACCAGATCCAGAAGAGTATGTAGACGGACGGGCTTGGGTGAAGCGATTTGGAGGTGCGGGATTGCCTAACAAGTTTGCCGGCATTGAAGTTCGTCCATGCGGCGAGATAGATGACACCATAGATATCACCATTGAGAGACCCGTGAATATAGAATTAGAAGAGTTCTTAAAGCCCTTAGGAAAAATTAATCGCGACCGTAGCCGCCCGGAAATGGGAGAGATATTTTTAGAAGCTCGTCCCACCCAGCGAAACTTGTGGAAAGGGATGGTTGTTCAGGCTATCGAGGGAGATACACGTCTGCGTGTCACAGTACTCAATCCATCAGACCGGGACCGGGCCTTCGCCTACGTCCGTTATCAAGCGGTCAAATTCCAGACCTGCATTCAATGCACAGCCTGCTCGGCGGTTTGTCCACATGGGGCTATCACGATCAAACCCGATATGCGGGTTTACGAAATTGACCAAGACACATGTACTGGATGCATGGAATGTGTCACTCACTTTGGTTCCACGGGGTGTTTGGTTGCTAAGAGCCTGAGCGTGTATGGGAAAAGTAAAAAACTCGCAGGAGAAACCATCTGACTTTCCTATTTCGAAGCTTCATCGTGATGAAGTTACAATATCGTACTTTAGAAGGAACGAATACTAAAACACGCCGGCTGGCCTATTTGACCGCCATATTGTCGCTTCTGCGTCGTGAGGGATTGAGTGAAGGATTATTGCTCAAGAGGCTGCTTCAATGGAGCCAGGAGCGGCAACCCGATTTGCAGAATTATTGGGTGCAAACAGGAGAAATCACATCGACGCGGCGCAATTCGGCCGGGGCACGTTACTTAAGTTTGGCGACAAAAGGGGAGCTCATCGCCCAGATTGCCGGTATGTACCGGGCTACCCGACTGGGTCTGGTTCTTTTTGCCTTGACCAGGCATTATGGAGTAAGGAGTAACCCCTTTTTCTTGAGTCCGGCCGAAAAAATTTTCTACACATATTGGATATTGACCTCGGATGCAGATATATTTCTCACCGTTTTAGAGCGGGTGGCGCGGCAACCGGGTATCTCTCTTGCACAACTCCAGCAAATGTTTCAGAGTGATTTTTTAGCCCGACTGGAACTAAAAAGTTCCAGCTGTAAGGATGAGATGTTACGCCGCCAGCTGTTTGAACGGCGGACCCGGGTGGCTGACGAATGGCGCAAACCCCACCGGTATGCGGAACATTTGGTTCCCCCTCGGGTGAACTGGATGTTGGATCTGGATTTTCTGGAACCGGGCAATTTTCGTCATCATCGGTATGTTCTCACAACGGTTGGCCGGCAATTCCTGTCAGCATTACCTCAGCTCGGAAACACCGAATTTCACGATGTGACAGACCAATGGCTGGCTTCAGGGTATTGGGACATTGCCGCTCAGACCCTGTCTGGCATTGAGCCTCTGACAGATTGGGAACAGCTTGATGAGAAAAAACAGCAGGCAATTATGAAACCCTTGCTGGATGAGACATTTGAAACATTTCGAGACGCGTTTGTCCCTAAAGCCTCTCTGACTCAGGCCTTACTCTATCTCAGTATTCGGGTTATGCTGGAACATCGAGTGGTTACCAGCCCTGCCTGCCTTGCTCAATGGCTCTCTTCACCCCGTATTCTAAATGGGCGACGCTATGAGGTGCGCCTGTCACCCCGCGAAAACGAATCATACCTGCTAGCCACTATCGTTTGAGGAACTCCGATGAAACCGGTTTGCATCGTTGATACCTGCTCCTTGATCAATTTGAGCGATGTTCAATTGGCCCGTCGTTCACTCCATCGCTGGTTATGGGATGAGTTTGAGGTGCGGTTCAGCGAGGCTGTGTTAGATGAGATTAGAAGACATCAAAGGGATATGGGGAGAAATCGGAGACGAGATTGGGGAAAATATGTATACAAGTACAATACCATAAACACCCGCGAACGAATGCTGTTTTCTTCTCTCACTCGTCTGGTAGAAGCAGGTAGATGTCATCGGTGCAACCAGACGATTTGGCAGGAACAGTCTTTTGAGCCTGATTTAGACAATCCTCAGGACAAAGGAGAGCGCCACAATTGCTGTGTTTCCCTGCACATTGTTCGAAATGGCAACTTCCGGCGGCAAGTGATTTACCTGACGGATGATCAACGCGCCGTTCGCGATTATGTCAGAACTGTGTTTGATGTATTTCCGCTTGGGACAATCTGGTCTTCGTTAGACTTTGTGCTCTACATCTTCGTTCGCCATCGGCCACGCATCCTTTTGCAGACGGTGCTGGCAACATTGAGAGATGTCAATGCCAAAGGAGTCGGGAGCAATAACGCATCTTCCAAACTGACCCGTCGCCTGACCGTCTATCAAAAGAGAGCAGAACACATAGACCGTCTGCTAGTCCAAATGTAAAGAGAACGAAAATGAGCAAATTACAGCCTGTCAACTGGACATTCGCCCTGTTAAAGCAGAATCCCTTTCCCACCACGCCGCCTCGTCACCCTGAGGAAGCAGTCTGGGCGGGGTTCACCCGTCTGAAAAAGCAATTCGACAGCTTGTTTTTGGAAGCGTTGACAACTTCTAGGACTCAGGTCGTATTGAACAGGGGGGAATACGGCAGTGGCAAAACACACGCCGCCATCTATTTTAGACGTTCAGACCGGCTGCCTGCACCTGAAGGAAAAAACGTCCGAGATACCTGGATTTTCTATATCCAGACGCCCAAAGAACCTGAACAGGCAGACCGCCTTCTATACCGTAATTTCATTGAAGCAGTACGCTTTGGACAGCTTAGAAGTGTGGTACGAGACATTATTCAGGAGTTAGGCGCACAGATGGCGCTGGAAAAGTTGCAAGAAGTTGTCGAAAGTGAAGTGCTGGGCAAAGCTCTGTGGTTGCTGGGACATGAAATGAACCACTCGGGACAACTGTCTATGTTCGAGCAAGACGAAGCTTCCGAGGAGTGGCAGCGATTACTGGAAGCATACTTTTTCTCTCAGACTACCAAAAGCGATCTGAGGCGTCTCGGACTTAGCCGGGGAATTGATAGCGCCCGTGACCGCTTCCATCTCTTGGGCGGGGTGGTGCAATGCCTGATTGGTCTGGCCCCTACAAACCAGATAGAACAACATCGTCGGATCATTTTGTGGATTGATGAACTGGAAGACCTAATCTACTACACCACCCGGCATTATCGCCCTTTCACTCAAGGTCTGCGGGAATTGATTGACCGCCTGCCGGCCTATTTCACCCTGATGATGAACTTTACATTGGCTTCTCCTGAAGCCCTGCAAGATATTGAAACAGTGCTGGGAAAAGCGATTCTGGACAGGGTGACTCACAATATTTATTTCCAGGAGCCTGATGAGGAAGAAGCTATTGAGTATGTTTGTGAATTACTCCGTCTATACCGCACAGAGGAACCGGACGTCAGAGATTTACCTGTTACCTATCCCTTTGAAGAGGAAGCCTTACGCGTTCTCCTAAGTGACCTTCCTACCCGTACCCCTCGTGATATAAACCAAAAGTGTGCAGATGTGGTCATTCAAGCCTTGCAACGTGGGATTATCTCAGCGCCTGGAGTAGGTGTTATTCACAAAGAATTCATTCAGCAATTGGAGTCGGAACGAATTGACCTTGACCTGAGGAAATAGCATGCCCTTCGGTAAACACGAGACCTTCTACCTGCGCGACGGTTGGTTGAGCAAAGGACTGGCTGCCATCCAGCGTAACCCGCGCATCTTTCGCGAAAAGGATGCCCCTGTGCAATTGGGCATTGGCCGCAACATGGTGCGCTCACTAAGCTTTTGGATGCTGGCCACTGGCTTGGCTGAACGGACTAAAGATGAAGAACGCATTCTGGTACACACGCTGACTCCCTTTGGCCAGGCGGTGTGGGAATACGACCAATATCTAGAGAATGAGGGAACCCTTTGGCTGGTTCACTACCATCTGGTCTGCAGCCGGGAACAAGCCACAACCTGG
The DNA here is from genome assembly GCA_003696645.1 of Gammaproteobacteria bacterium. Taxonomy (GTDB): domain Bacteria; phylum Pseudomonadota; class Gammaproteobacteria; order J025; family J025; genus J025. Next base: position 4,341 of record RFGN01000543.1, read on the forward strand.
TATTGGTTATTCAATCACTTTGCACCAACGCTGTTTGACAAAGAAACGTTCCTGAACGAGTTAGGGCAGTGGGTCATCGCACACCAGGAAGGGCAGAACGTATCTCCCCGAACGCTGGAGCGAGATTTTCAGGTTTTTCTACACACCTATTTGCCCGGTGATCCCCGCCGTTCACCTGAAGACACTCTCGAATCCCCATTGACCCATCTAGGGTTACTGGCCCCCGTAGACAAAACCACTTATCGCCTCTGCCAGCCGTCTGCGGAGCGTATTCCCCCCTTGGTGGTGCTCTATGTCTTACTGCAAGAACGCCCCGGGCAGCCACGCGTCGCATCGAGTCTCAATCTGCTTCAAGCCTTACGTAAACCGATGAGCGTAGGCCGTGTCTTCAACCTGAACGCGGCGGCGTTGGTTGAACTGCTCCAGCGACTAGAGCGCCAAAATCCCGAATACGCCGTCCGCTTGGTGCGCACCGGCGGACTGGACCAACTTCAGTTACCATCGGTTACGCCTGCTGAGGTACTAACAGCCTACTTCCGACAGAGATAGCGCAATGACTATTATTGAAAAACATCAAGTGACGATTTTGAACGGCTCGCTCGCTGCCCTGCGCTGTCCCGCGCCGCATTTTCGGCGGGCCATCAATCTGCGGTACGACCTAGGCGATACGGCCTACATCGCTGCCTACGTCCCCACGCCCAACACCAGCCGGGCCATTTTCGGTATGTTGGAATCTACCCGGTCTACTTCAGCGCGTCGAGCCACGTTGTTGTACGGCCCCTACGGGTCTGGCAAGTCGTTGCTGGCGGTGGTGCTGGCAGCTTTACTATCCCGTGCACCTGTAGCAAAGGAAGCACTGTCGACTTTGGTGGCGCGATTTCGCAACGTGGACCCGGAAACCGCTGTCTTGGTGGAGGAGCAGTTGCGCTCCGGTGTCCGCCTGTTGCCCGTTGTTCTCTCGGGTGATGAGGGAGACCTGGGGTCAACCCTCCTCCGGGGATTGACCAAAGCCTTGTTGCAGGTGGGTCTGGGCGACATTCGCCCGCGCACCCACTACCGCGCGGCATTGGAAACCTTGGACATGTGGCGACGCGACTTCCCGAAAACCTACGACCGCCTGGACGATTTGCTGCGCACTGGGCAGAAGGAAGGAACAACCCCTATCCGCAACGCAACCGATTTACAACAGGCGTTGGCGGAAGGTGACAACGCCGCTTATGACACATTCCTGCATCTCTATCCTCAGTTGACCGCCGGCGCCACTTTCAACAATCACTACGGACAATCGGTGGTGGAAGCGTATCAAGAAACCGTTGCCACCCTGCGGGCGGAAACCGACTACGAGGGTGTCGTCATCCTGTGGGATGAGTTTGGCCGATTCTTGGAAGCCCGTGCCGGCGAGCCGTTCGGCAGGGAGGCAGCCCTGCTGCAAGAGTTCGCCGAGTTTGCCAATCGCTCAGGTGAGGCGCAAATTCACCTCGTTTTCATCACCCACAAAGTCATCAGCGGTTACGCTTTGGGGTTGCCTGCCGACTACGAAAAAGAGTGGGCACGCATTGCCGAACGGTTTGTCCCTTATGATGTTTCCAGCGACCCACTGGTTTCGTACCATCTCATTACCGAGGCGTTGGCTACGACCGGCGCCGCCGAATGGCAAACCTATCTTGACGCCCGCCGCGAACAATTCAACCAGATGCTGGGACAGGTCATAGAACATCGCCTATTCGCCACGCTAGATGAGGCGCAGATCTGGCAGAAGATCGTCATCGGCGCTTACCCCTTGCACCCCCTGACCGTCTACGCGCTGCCCCGTCTCTCGAACCAAGTGGCGCAAAACGAACGCACCCTTTTTACCTTTCTGGCCTCCGATGAACCGGGAACACTGTCGTATTACCTGGCGACCATCTCCCTGGATGGCCCTGCCCACTGGGTGCGCTTAGATGCACTATATGATTACTTTGCCAAGGCAATGCGGGCCAGCGTGGGGCCAGGCGGATTGCATTCGCTATGGACAATGGCCGATTACGCCCTGAAAAAAGTTCCGGCAGATGATGACTTTTCCCGCCGGCTCATCAAGTCCTTGGCTATCATCCAGGCCATTGCGGATGGTTCCCTTCAGCCCACCACCTCAACGCTATCCTTTGCGCTGGGGGAAGATATCGAAACCACAGAGGCCGGTTTGCGCTATCTCTCCCGTCGCAAGATTGTCTTGTGCAATCGCAGTGACGATACCTGGCAGTTCAGCCTCGGCAGCAGCGTAGACATCGAAGCCGAAGTGCAGGCCCGCCTGAACCGCCGGCCGTCGTCGGCCGTTCAACTGCGCCGCTTTTTAGAAAAGAACTTGCCCCCTGATTTTTATCAGGCCCGGCGGCACAACCAGCAGCACGGGATGACGCGTTACTTCCACAGCGCTTACCGTTTCCCCCGCGACCTGACGGATGTGGATTGGGAAGCACATCTGAAGGGGCAGGACTACGCCGATGGCCTGATTGTCTACGTCCTGGCGCACAACGCGGCAGAACTGAAGATGGCCCGTGATGCCGCTTCCCGCACGGAGGATCGGCGTGTCCTCTTTGTCATCCCGCGCCGCCCCCTTCTTTACGAAGAGCCGTTACGCGAACTGCTGGCACTGACCGAATTGAAAAACGACCCGGCATTCAAAGCTCAGGACGAACGAATTGAGGCTGAACTCGATTTCTACATCGAGGACGCCACCAGCCGCCTACGCCGCGCCCTGTCGCCCCTGCTTGATCCCCACTCGGCAGGTGTCGACTGGTACTATCGCGGCCAGTGCTGGACGCGCTTCCCGGTCAATAGCCCGAGCAATGTAATGCGCCTGCTGTCCGAAATCTGCGACCAAGTTTATCCACAGTCGCCGGTGTTCCACAACGAGATGCTCAACGTCCGCAACCCATCCGGCCAGCAGGTGCGCGCCGCCGAACGGGTGATAGACGGCTTTCTGATGGATCCTTTACGCGCCGACTTGGGCATCACCGGCTATGGCCCAGATTGGTTCATCCTGCAAACCATCCTCAAAGCCCCCGGCTTGCTGACCGAATCCAACGGTGTAGTCGCCCTGACCCGCCCGGAAGAATCCCGGCTGGCAGCAGTTTGGGATGAAATCGAAGGGTTTATTCAGCGCTCCAAAAGTGAACCCCAAAACTTCGTCAACCTGCTCGATACCCTCCAATCGCCACCTTATGGCCTACGGCGCGGCGTTCTCCCCCTGTTGATTGCCGCCGTCATCCGGCCTCACCTGCGTGTAACCACCATTCGGCGAAACGGCAAAGCCGTCCTGCCCATTACGGGGGAGACGTTTACTGCCCTGTGCCGGGAACCGGACGCTTATTCACTGGAAGTCGGGAAGGAAGACACTTTGCAAAAAGCGATGTGGGATTTGCTGGAATCCAAATTTGTTGTCACGGATAGCGACGCCGGTGGTTACGGTCTGGTACGGGCGGAGGAAAAATTGTACCAGCCCCTACGCTACCTGTCGCTGGGTATGATTCGGTGGTTGCAGGCTCTACCTCGCTTCGCCCGCGACACCCGAACCGTATCCGAAGAAGCCCAGCGGCTCCGCACGCTGATTGGCCAGGCTGTCTACGACCCGTCACCGATCCTGTTCCACGATTTGCCCCAACTCCTGCTTGGGGAAACACCGCGGTCGGAGAGGGTGGACGCGGAGCGATTGCGCCAGCGGCTGGAAGAACTAATGGGCGAACTGGAAACCGTCTACCAACACCTGCTGCGCCGGCTGGATACGTTTGCCATCGAACTGTTCGCCCCCAAAGCCACGCCGGCCTGCGTGGATGGCCCTACGGCCCTGCGCCATTGGGGAAGCCAATTGCAGGCCCGCAGCCCGTACCCCTTGGCCGAATTCCGCTTCAGTGACCCGCGTGCCGAGGGATTGGCATCCATGATGCGAACGGAAGTCCCTCCCGGTCAGTTCTGGGATACGCTGGCAAAAAAAATAATTGGCCAGGCGCTTCGAGACTGGAGCGATCACAGCGAGGAGACCTTCCGCCTCAGCTTACAGGAAGCCAAAGCCGAGGTCGAGCGGGAACTGTTGGGCCTGAGGGTCGAAGCCGAACGGGCAGTGGAAGTTAGCCTGAATCTTGGGCTTGATTTGCGAACAGCCTACCGCTTCCGTCAAGTGCCGCTTACCAAACAGGGTCGGCGGCTATTGGAGAATTTCAAATCCACAATGGCCATCTCTGGACGCCCTCTTTCACCTGACGAGCGTCGGCAGGTCGCCTTGGAGTTTCTGCGCCATATATTGGAGGATAAGTGAACCGCACCTGCCAAGCACGCCCCATTTATTGAGGATGCCTATGACGTCACCCGACCCCGAATACATTATCTATCTGGATAATGCAGCGACTACCTTCCCCAAACCGGAGGTCGTCTACCGCGCTGCTGATGAATTCTACCGCCGTTATGGAGGCAACGCCGGCAGAGGGACCAATCTTTTGGCCCGCAAGGGAACGGAGCAGATTGCCGAAACGCGCGCTTTGCTGGCCGATTGGCTGGGCGTGCCTGCGCCGGAGCGGGTCATATTCACCCCCTCGGCTACGATTGCCCTCAACCATGCCATTCTGGGAGCGGACTTGCGCCCCGGCGATGTGGTCTACCTCACCCCCTTTGAACACAATTCGGTTCTGCGTCCGGTCGAGCATCTGCGCCGCACGGTAGGCGTGGAAGTGCTGGAAATCCCATTTTACCGCCAAACATACGCTTGTGACCTAGATAGGCTGGCAACATTGTTCCACGCCGACCCGCCGGCGCTGGTCTGCGTCACCCAGGCCAGCAACGTCTGCGGGCTGATGCCGCCGGTGCGGGAGATTGCTCGCCTAGCCAAAGCTGCCAATTCTGGGGTCATTGTCATCGTGGACGGCGCGCAAACCGCTGGCCTCTACCCCCTAGATTTACAAAGCGGCCTAATAGATGCTTTGGTCTTTTCCGGGCACAAATCTCTTTACGGCCCGTATGGCGTGGCCGGACTGGTGCTGGCCTCTGACTGGCGGCCAGAGCCGATTCTGTTTGGTGGCACGGGCACGGTCTCCGAAAGCGTGACCATGCCTGGTGAGCCGCCCTCCGCCTACGAACCGGGCAGCCACAACACCTGGGCCATTGCCGGATTGAAAGCGGCTCTGGAATGGCTGCGCCAGACTGGGCGGGAGGCCATTGTGGCGCACACGATGGATCTGGTAGGCCAATTGCGGGACGAACTGGTTGCCTTGCCGGGAGTCACCGTGCATGCGTCGCCGACGGAGATGCCCTGGTGCGGCATTGTCTCATTCACCATCGCGGGCGTCCGTCCCCAAGCCATCGAGGCTGCACTAGGGGCGAAGGGCATCGCCGTGCGCGCCGGCCTGCACTGCGCGCCGTGGGCACACCGCTGGTTGGGGACGCTGGAGAGCGGCGGCACGGTGCGGGCGAGCTTCAGCTATACAACTACTGATTCTGATCTATTAGGATTCGTTCGATATATAGAACAACTAACTGAGGGGAGAAGATGAGCGTTAGTGACATTATTAAAGACCAAGATGAGATGATAGCCCATAGTTACAAATTTGGGCAGTGCATTAAATGTAAGGCTGTTGCTCCAAATTATATTGCCAGAAATAATACTGGATGGCAGCCACATGATTTTCCCAGTTCTTTGAAAAAGAAAGGC
>RFGN01000544.1 GCA_003696645.1 Gammaproteobacteria bacterium
GATGTTTCTGTTGACATCTTTGATCCTGACGGAACTTACGTTTCCACTGAATACACAACTATAACTCCGTGGCTCCAGCCGGGAGATGAAAGAAGCAACTGGATACGATTCTATATTAACAAGTCCGGTTTCTATCGTCTTCATGTGTTTGTAGATTATCCGAATAAGTATCCCGAACGTGATGAAGAAAACAACATTAACGATTTTTATTTTGAGTCGATCAGCCCTGACAGGGACGGAGACGGAGTGGAAGATATCTATGATGCCTGCCCGAACGAGCCGGGCTATGACTGCAATGGTTGTTCCGATCCCTGTCTTGGTTGCGCCGTTATGGTTTGTGATGAGGGCGCAGGAACAGTTCCCACCTGTCAGGCAGAGGATTCCCTTTGTGAAGACACAGTCTGTCCTTCTGATGGGTGTTACACCTCATTCTGTGGCCTTGATGAGAAGGTAGTCTTTAATTCGCAGACTGTTGAGAACACTTGCCATCTCACTGCTTACAACAGGGGAGAATGTACTCAGAAAGAATGCACTTTTACCTGTGTATACGACTCTGAATGCGATACTGATGACGATGATGATGGTGTGCTGGACTCTGATGACATCTGTCCTGGCACTCCCGAAGGCGAAGCTGTTGACCAGCAGGGTTGCTCGTGCTCGCAGAAAAGCTGCAATGACAATAATGCATGCACTGATGATGGTTGTGATTGGTCTACCGGATACTGCTGGTCCGTTATTGACGACACGAACGAGTGCGGCTCATTTAGGGATTGTCCTGAAGATCATTGCGAGGGGGAATACCTCTACTCTTATTCTCCTGATGGCCATGATTATTGTTCAGCAGGCGAATGTGTAGAGTATACATGTACAGAAACCGTCTCTTACAGTGCTGAATGTGACTCTGACGATGATAATGATGGCGACCCTGATGATACTGACTGTGCTCCTCAAGATCCGAACATTTATCATGGTGCTGCTGAGATTTGCAACAACATTGACGATGATTGTGATGGGGTTATTGATAACATTAGCAGGTCTTGTGGCTTTTCTGATGTTGGCGCGTGCAGTCTGGGAACTCAAACCTGCCTCGCAGGCTCCTGGTCTGGCTGCGAAAACGCGGTTTATCCTTCTGAGGAAATTTGTGACGGCGTCGACAACGACTGCGATGGCACCGTAGATGAAGGTTGTGACTGTGTTGTCGGTGAAACACGCTCATGCCCTAAACAAGAGGGCGTTTGCCAGGGTTCTTATGAAACCTGCACTGAAGTTGGTTGGTCAGGTTGCAATTACTCTTCATACAACAGCAGCTATGAAGTATCTGAGGTTTCATGCGACTCCATGGATAATGATTGTGATGGTGTCGTGGACAATATTGTGAGGAATTGCTCTGAGAATTACCTGGGAGTCTGCTCTGTCGGCACAGAAACCTGTTTTAATGGCTCATGGTCTGGTTGTCCGTTGCCTCAGGGAGAATCCTGTGACGGTTTCCTTGATGAAGACTGTGACGGCACTGTGGATGAGGGCTGTGAGTGTACTGATGGTAAAACTGAGGTGTGTGGCTCTGATGTGGGTCTTTGTCAGCAGGGCACCAGGACTTGCATAAATGGTTCCTGGTCGGACTGTGAAGGTTCAATTGGTCCTTCTCCTGAAGTTTGCGACGGCCTTTACGATGAGGACTGTGATGGTGTTGTGGACAACGGTTGTAATTGCACCAATGGGGAAACCCAACTCTGCGGTTCCAATATTGGTGCTTGTGAATTTGGAGTAAGAACTTGCATTGGAGGCTCGTGGTCTGATTGTGTTGGCGGAAAAGAGCCACGGGAGGAAATCTGCAATGGCATTGACGATGATTGCGACATGCTGGTTGATGAAGGAGTTTGCTTTGTTCCTTCCCATGACACACTGTTCATTTCCAGGTTTGCCATATTACCGGATGACTGGTTCCTCCCTGGAGATGACCTCTTCGTATCTATCTCCGTTGAGAACAGGGGTTCAAAAACGCTTAAGGATTTGAAAATAACAGCGTATGTTAATGATCTTGGCTTGAGAATCCGCTCTGGAAAGTTTGATTTAAAGCCGGGGCAGTCCCTTTCAAAGACCCTTCTGCTTTCCCTTCCGGATTATGCTCGGGATGGAATTTATGATCTGCGTCTTGTAATTTCAAATGATGTTGTCA
>RFGN01000545.1 GCA_003696645.1 Gammaproteobacteria bacterium
GTGACCACGGGATGATTGTGATTTTACAGGAGTAAAATCATGGGGTCATCAACAACCAAAACTGCTTGATCAGGTCCGCATTCTCTGTCGTCAGAAGCAATATAGCCCAGAAACCGAAACGGCCTATATGGGCTGGATTCGGCGATTTATTCTCTTTCACAATAAATGCCACCCCAGGGATTTGGATCATCGTCATATTGAGGACTTTCTGAACCGCCAGGGGGTTCAGCGCTCGGTTTCAGCCAGTACTCAGGGCACTGCCTTGAATGCTATTGCCTTTCTGTAATGCCGTTAGCCTAAGCCCCGACAGATGGCTGAACTGATTTATAGGGCAGGGCAGGTACGCGTGTGGTCACCCCCTTTGGGTTGGATATGGAGGATTTATGATGTAAGAATTGAGAAGTTTGAATGATCTTGCTTCCATGATGCTTCCATTGTTTGGTTGTTTGGAAGCAGGTAGCCGGTAAGATGTTGATTTTATTTGTGGGCCGTGCAGGAATCGAACCTGCGACACACGGATTAAAAGTCCGGTGCTCTACCGACTGAGCTAACGGCCCCCGGCGTGAAACGCATAATGATACTAGATTATCAGATAATCTCAAGAGCAATCTTGATAACGGGTCGGGTCCGGAACAGCGGCCTGTTCAAACCCCTTTCGGCGCAGGCGACAGGCATCACACACCCCGCAGGCCAGGCCATTCTTATCCGGGTTATAGCAGGAGAGGGTCTGGCTGTAATCGACGCCAAGCTCCATTCCCCTGCGGATGATGCTGTCCTTTGACCAGTCGATCAGGGGGGTATGAATGGTGATGGTGGACCCTTCCACACCACATTTTGTAGCGAGCGCTGCGAGCCTTTGAAATTCTCGTATAAACTCTGGACGACAATCCGGGTAGCCGGAGTAGTCCACTGCATTGACACCAATAAAGATATCGGTGCTGCCGAGTACTTCGGCCCAGCCCAGCGCCAGACTCAGAAATAACGTATTTCGCGCTGGAACATAGGTGACGGGAATCCCTTCACTCAGCTCGGTTGGAACGGCGATTTCAGGATCGGTCAGTGCCGATCCTCCAATTAGATCGAGGTTGATGTGGCATACCTTGTGTTCGACCACACCAAACTGTCTGGCAATACGGCTTGCAGCCTCCAGCTCAACCTCGTGACGCTGACCATATTGCACACTTAAGGCGTAACATTGAAATCCCATATCTCTGGCAATCGCCAGTACTGTGGTGGAGTCCAGCCCTCCTGAAAGCAGGATTACTGCCTTTTTTTGTTCGCTTCCTGTCATTTTCCCGGCGTGTCGCCCCAGAGCAGTTTGTGCAGCTGGATCTGCATACGTACCGGGGCATGGTCCTCAAGGATCCATTCGGCCAGTTTTACCGGGTTCAGCTGATCCTTGCTGGGTGAGAACAACAGTTCACAGCGGTTGGCAAGTTGCCATTGGTGAATAAGGTCCAGGCTCCATTCATAATCCTTGCGATGGCAGATCACGAACTTGATCTGGTCCTGCCGCTTGAGATGTTCAATATTTTCATAGCGGTTTTTGTCAGATTCTCCCGAGCCTGGTGTCTTGATATCCATGATGCAGGTCACGCGGGGATCTACCTCTTCTATAGGGCGGGCGCCACTGGTCTCCAGGGCTACCTGATAGCCCTGGTTGCAGAGCTGTTGCAGCAGGGGCAGGCAGTTTTTCTGCGCCAGAGGTTCTCCGCCAGTGACGAGCACATGGTTGCAGGAATAGGCAGCAGTGGCCTGCTGAATTTCTTTCAGTGTCATGTTCTTGCCACCATGAAAGGCATATTCGGTATCACAATACTGGCAGCGCAGCGGGCAACCGGTAAGCCGAATGAAGACAGTGGGCAGCCCGGTGAGGGTAGATTCTCCCTGCAAGGAGTAGAAAATTTCAGTGACCTTCAGTGAAAGGGCCTCTTCGCCGGAGGCCACGCTGTTCTCTGCTGGAAGGGCCATGCCTAGTGACCTTCAGCATTCA
>RFGN01000546.1 GCA_003696645.1 Gammaproteobacteria bacterium
CGCTCTCTGATCAGTCATGTGATGGCAGCCATGGCACTGGTGCTGACTGTGATCACCACAGTCGGCATGCTGTTGGCCCCCCTGCTGATCTGGATCTTTGCCCCCGGTTTCGGGGACGAGCCGAACAAGTTTGAACTGGCGACCACCCTGTTGCGCATTACCTTTCCCTATCTGCTGTTTATTTCCCTGACGGCCCTGGCTGCCGGAATCCTCAACAGTTACGGCTATTTCGCCGCACCGGCGTTGGCCCCGATCTTCCTCAACATCTGTCTGATCAGTGGCGCCCTGACGGCCCACTTCTACCTGCATGATGATATCCGCGCCCTGGCCTGGGGGGTGTTTGTCGCCGGATTGCTCCAGTTCATGTTTCTGCTGCCTTTCCTGAAGAAGCTGCGACTGTTGCCTCGCCCAAGGCTGAAACTGGCGGATGAAGGCGTTCGCCGAATCGGCAGACTGATGTTGCCGGCCCTGTTCGGTTCATCGGTGATGCAGGTCAATCTTCTGCTCGACACGCTGATTGCTTCCTTCCTCGTTACCGGCAGCATAAGCTGGCTGTATTATTCCAATCGACTGGTGGAATTTCCACTGGGGGTATTCGGGATTGCCCTCTCGACCGTTGTCCTGCCCAGTCTTTCCAGCCAGTTCGCCCGCCGGTCCCTGCAGGATTATTCCCGTACCCTGGACTGGGCCATCCGCTGGATCTGGCTCATCGCGCCGGCAGCGACCCTCGGACTGGTGATTCTTTCCCAACCCGTTCTGATAAGCCTGTTTGAGTATGGTCAGTTTGGACCACAGGATGCCCGCATGGCCAGTTACAGCCTGATGGCCTACGGTTCCGGCCTGACTGCATTCATCTTCGTCAAGGTCTTGGCGACGGCCTTCTATTCCAGACAGGATACCAAAACACCCGTACGGATCGGCATTATCGCCATGGCCAGCAATATGGTCATGAACATTGCCCTGGTCTTCCCCCTTCAACACGCAGGACTGGCACTGGCCACTGCCCTCTCGTCCTGCCTCAACGCCGGCCTGCTGTTTTTACATCTGAAGCGGCAACGGATCTATACCCCCTGTTCCGGCTGGGCGGTTTTTTTCATCCGCATCGCTCTGGCCAATCTGGTCATGACCCTTTTATTGCTCACCGCGGTTCCGGAGCCAGAGACATGGCGCGACTGGAGCTGGACGTTGCGGATAATGGAACTCCTGAAGTGGATTGGCATGGCCATACTCGTCTATACCTCTTCCCTCCTGATTCTGGGCATTCGTCCCAGACAACTGATTTCGGCGCATCACGAATGACAACCCTGATCACACAACTCGAGCGCATCACCCCGGCCCAGCAGAACGGGATACTGACGATTGGCAAGTTTGACGGACTTCACCTTGGGCATCAGGAAGCAATCCGTACCATCCAGGACATTGCCCGAATCCAAAGCCGCCCCCATCTGCTGATGACCTTTGAACCCACTCCACTGGAGTATTTCATGAAAGATGAGGCACCGCCCAGGCTGACCTCATTCAGTGAAAAGATGCGACTTCTCGAACGCATGCATGTGGAAAACGTGATCTGTCTGCATTTTGACCGGATGCTTGCCAGCCTGCCTGCGGATGCCTTTATCAAGAAAATTCTGATCGAAAAACTCAGGGTCAGGCATATCGTTATTGGAAAGGATTTCCGATTTGGCTCCGGGCGTCAGGGCTCACTGGAGATGCTGAAACGTCTTGGGGAAACCAACGGTTTCCATGCCGAGGCACTGCCAACCATTATGCAGGGTGGCAGTCGTGTAAGCAGTACACGCGTTCGCGATGCCCTGCAATCGGGAGACCTCACTCTGGCCAGAACCCTGCTGGGCCGCGACTATGCCATGACCGGAAGGGTCATTTATGGCACACAGCAGGGCCGCAGCATCGGCTTTCCTACCGCCAACATTACCGTTCACCGACACCGCCCGGCCCTGACAGGGGTTTTTGTTGTCGAGGTTGAGGGCATTGAAAAAACACTGCTCCCGGGCGTCGCCAATCTCGGCACCCGCCCCACTGTTCATGGCAATATTCCGCTTCTTGAAGTGCATCTTCTCAATTTCAAGGGATCGCTCTATGGTCGCCGCCTCACCGTGCATTTCAGGAAGAAACTGCGGGATGAACGACGTTTTCCCTCTTTTGAGGCATTGCAAAAACAGATTCGGCATGATGCAATATGCGCTCGCAATTTTTTCAACCTGCCGACACCTGAGCACCCGTAACCACGACTGTGACCGATTACAAAAAAACCCTGAACCTTCCCAATACAAAATTTCCCATGCGTGCCAATCTGGCCCAGCGAGAGCCAGCCATGCTTGAGTTCTGGAAGCGCATTGATCTCTACGACAAACTGCGAAAAAGGGGAGAACAACGCCCAAGATTCATTCTGCATGACGGTCCTCCCTATGCGAACGGCAATATCCACATCGGCCATGCGGTCAACAAGATCCTCAAGGACATCATCATCAAGTCCAAAACACTGAGTGGATATGACGCCCCCTATATCCCCGGCTGGGATTGTCATGGACTCCCCATCGAACTGATGGTGGAAAAAAAGGTTGGCAAGGCAGGCCACAAGGTGGATGCCACGACCTTCCGACAAAAGTGCCGGGAATATGCCCGGACACAGGTCGACCGGCAGAAGCAGGACTTCATTCGATTGGGCATTCAGGGCGACTGGGAGACGCCCTATCTCACCATGAACCCACGCTATGAGGCGGAGATCATGCGTGCCCTGGGGGCCATCATCCGTAACGGCCATCTGCACAAGGGTTATATGCCAGTACATTGGTGTTGCGATTGTGGCTCGGCTCTGGCCGAGGCCGAGGTCGAATATCAGGACAAGGCCTCACCGGCCATCACTGTTCGGTTTGGCATCCATGACCCGGCAAGCCTGCTGAAACATTTCCAGCTCACGGAAAAAGATATTGCTGGCACGCCACTCTCTATAGCCATCTGGACCACAACACCATGGACCCTGCCCGCCAACCAGGCCGTTGCCATTCATCCCGATTTCGACTACGACCTGGTCAAGGTTACCAGACAGGGAGAAACGGAGCATCTGATCATCGCTCATGAAAGACTGGAGGCTGTCGTTCAGTCCTGCGAGATGGACACATACGAAGTCCTGGGGCAATGCAAGGGACAGGTTCTTGAATTCAGCCAATGTGAACATCCCTTTCTCGACCGCCTGATCCCGATCATTCTGGGCGAGCATGTCACACTGGAAGCAGGGACAGGGGTTGTCCATACTGCGCCTGGACATGGGCAAGACGACTACCTGGTCGGCAAGCAATATGCGTTGCCAGTTGAAAACCCTGTCGGACCCAATGGCTGTTTTCTGCCCAATACGGAATATTTTGCTGGCCAGCATGTCTTCAAGGCCAACGAGGCGGTCACCAGCCTGCTTCAGGAAAAAGGCAAGCTGCTGCACCACGAAGCTGTGCAGCATAGTTACCCGCACTGCTGGCGTCACAAGACGCCCATCATCTTTCGCGCCACCCCGCAATGGTTTATCAGCATGGAAAACAACAACCTGCGTGAAGCGACCTTGGCCGAGATTCCCAAGATTCAATGGATACCGGAATGGGGCCAGGCCCGCATCCACACCATGATTGAAAACCGGCCGGACTGGTGTATATCCCGTCAACGCACCTGGGGAGTCCCGCTGCCGCTTTTTACCCACAAGGAGACCGGTGCGCTGCACCCCGACACCCAGGAGATTGTGGAAAGCGTGGCTCAGCAGGTCGAGCAGGAAGGCATCGAGGCCTGGTATTCTCTGGACGACTTCACCCTGCTTGGTGAAGATGCCGAAAATTATGAACGCTGCCAGGATATTCTGGATGTCTGGTTTGATTCCGGCGTCAGTCACACGGCTGTATTGAAAAGCAGTCTTGGCTATCCTGCACAACTGTACCTGGAAGGCTCGGACCAGCACAGGGGCTGGTTTCAGTCCTCCCTGCTGACTGCCATGGCCATCCATGATGCCCCACCCTACGAATCGGTGCTGACCCACGGGTTTACCGTCGATGCACAGGGAATGAAGATGTCAAAGTCTCGCGGTAATGTGGTCGCCCCTCAGCAGGTGATTGGCACACTGGGAGCTGACATTCTCCGCCTGTGGGTGGCGGCAACCGATTATCGTGGTGAAATGACGGTCTCTGACGAGATCCTCAAACGAATCGCAGATGGTTACCGGAGAATCCGCAACACCGCCCGCTTCCTGCTTGCCAATCTGGATGGCTTTGATCCGGATGAACACTGTCTCGAACCGGAAAAGCTACTGCCACTGGATCGCTGGATCGTATCCGAGGCGGCTGCGCTACAAGCAGATATCATGCAGAATTATGACCAGTATCAGTTTCACCTCATCTACCGAAAGATACACAATTTCTGCAGCGAGACGCTGGGTGCCTGTTATCTCGACATTATCAAGGACAGACAATATACCTTGCCCAGGAAGAGCCTGCCATTCCGTTCTGCACAAACCGCCTTGTGGCATATCATTCAGGGACTGACGCGCTGGATTGCCCCCATCCTCAGCTTTACAGCCGAGGAGATCTGGCAACATCTGCCCGATTCAGGTCGAACGGAACAATCGGTTTTTCTGACCGAGTGGTATCCCTTCCCCACATCGTATTCTTCCCTACAGAAAAAGATGGATCCTGCATTCTGGAGCCAGGTCTTTGCCGTGCGGGATCAACTTGGCAAGGCACTGGAAGCTCTGCGCAATGACAACCACATCGGCGCATCCCTGGACGCAGAGGTAGATCTGTACTGTGACGGAACGATATACCAAACCCTGGAAAGCCTGGGTGATGAACTCCGCTTTGTCCTGATCACCTCCGCTGCAAGGGTACACCCTCTCAACCAGGCACCAGATGATGCACAGCCCTGCGAATTGCCCAATCAGCATGTCCGGTTCAGGATCACACCATCCACACATGGAAAATGCATTCGTTGCTGGCATCACAGGGAGGATATCGGTCAGCACCCCGATCATCCCGAGATCTGTGAACGATGTGTCGAGAACATCGAAGGTCAGGGTGAAATTCGCCTGTATGCCTGAGGAAACCTAAAACCCTTCATGAGAAAATATCTTGCTGTTGCAGTGGTGATCACTACCATCATCCTGCTGGATCAGTTGACCAAACAGTGGGCCGAACAGATGCTCACTCTGCATCAGGCCGAACCGGTTACCGGTTTCGTGAACCTCTTTCTCACCTATAACCGCGGGGCAGCCTTCAGCTTCCTCAATGACGCCTCCGGCTGGCAACGCTGGTTCTTCATAGTTCTGACCCTGATGATCAGTAGCGTATTACTTACTTGGCTGCAAAAGCTCCCCAGCAAAACGGGAATGACCGCCATGGCGCTTGCGCTGATCCTGGGGGGGGCAATCGGCAATCTGCTGGATCGCATTCGTTTGGGCCATGTCATTGATTTTATCGATGTCTACTATCAGGATTGGCACTGGCCAGCCTTCAACCTGGCTGATTCGGCCATCACCCTGGGTGCCATCATGCTGGCCCTGGCCCTGTTGAAGATGGAGAAAACCCCTACATGAAGATCAGACTGGCGAACCCGAGAGGATTCTGTGCGGGCGTGGACCGTGCTATCGAGATCGTGGAGCAGGCCATTGCCCAGCTTGGTGCACCGGTCTATGTTCGCCATGAGGTGGTCCATAATCGCTATGTCGTCGAGGATCTCAAGAAAAAGGGAGCCATCTTCGTTGATGAGGTCGGTGAGGTTCCGGATGGCGCTACCGTGATATTCAGTGCCCACGGTGTCTCAAAGGCGGTCCAGGCAGAGGCACGCAGACCTGAGCGACGCCTGACGGTACTGGATGCCACCTGCCCTCTGGTAACCAAGGTGCATCTTGAAGTGATTCGCAATTTACGCGAAAACCGGGAGATCATTCTCATCGGTCATCAGGGACATCCGGAGGTCGAGGGAACCATGGGGCAGGCCCCAGCACAAAAGAGGCATATGCACCTTGTTGAAACGGTAGAGGATGTGGCACAACTGAGCGTCGACCGACCGGACAATCTCGCCTATGTCACCCAGACCACGCTTTCCATGGACGACACCGCAGGCATCATCGATGCCCTGCGGCGACGCTTTCCTAGCATTTCCGGCCCCAAAAAAAATGATATCTGCTATGCCACCCAAAACCGGCAGGATGCCGTCAAGGCCCTCGCCAAACAAAGTGATCTGATCCTGGTTGTTGGCTCTCGCAACAGCTCCAACTCAAACCGGTTACGTGAGATAGCGGACCGTTTTGGGTTACCCGCCTATCTCGTGGACCATAAAGAACAACTCCAGTCCGACTGGTTTCGCCCAGACATGTGTGTTGGCATCACCGCTGGGGCATCGGCTCCGGAAATACTGGTGCAGGATATCATTCAATATCTTGAACAGAACTTTGATGCCAGTGTAGAAGAAATGGATGGCATACAGGAAAACATCGTCTTCCAGCTCCCCAGGGCCTTGCAGAAAAACACGTCTTCATCCCCCTGAATGCGGTAATCGTCGCCATTCGACCGAGACGACCGGCAACAGACTCTTCTCCAATCAGAAGGCCATATCGCTGCAACGCAAATTTCGAACCTCTCGGACAAGCGTGTCACAGAATCGGTCGATATCCGATTCGCTCTGATAGACCCCAAAGCTGACACGAACGGCGCCCAGCGCGATATCTGGATCGACTCCCATCGCTGTCAGGACATGACTGGGCTCATCCGTCCCACTCTCACAGGCTGATCCACTGGATACGGCAAAACCATGCTGATCAAGCTGCATCACCATTGCCTCTCCGTGAATCCTCGGAATGGAGAAACAACTGGTACTGGGAACCCTTGGCGCCTTGTCGGAAAATATCTGCGCATCGGGAATATTTTCGCGAAGGGAATTTTCAAAGAGAGTTTGCAGTCTCTGCAATCGTTGCCGATTCACCTGCAATTCATCCATGGCCAATTGTGCAGCCATGCCAAAGCCCACGATGGCCGGAACATTTTCGGTACCAGGGCGCCACCCTCTTTCATGTCCTCCTCCCCATAATACCGGCTCAAGCTGGCAGCCATGGCTCAATATCAGTGCCCCTGCGCCTTTTGGTCCATACATCTTGTGTGCTGAAAGCGTCAACATATCCACACCCAGATGAGCAAAATCCAGAGACATCTTGCCTGCTGCCTGGCTGGCATCACTGTGAATGACAGCGTGTTCATGCTTCTTTCTTATCCGTCGACTCAATGAGGCAATATCCTGAATCACTCCGGTTTCATTATTGACCGTCATGATCGAGATCAGGACATTTTCATCTGCGTCTGCCTGGACGATCTTTTCCAGGGCATTGACAGACAGCAATCCGGTCGCCTCTACGGGAAGCCTGGAAACCTGACATCCCAACTGTTCCAATACCCCTGCCTGAGACAGAATCGAGGCATGTTCAATGCTGCTGAAAAGAACCTTGCGACAGGCGGGATTGGCCGCAATACTCCCCTGTACCGCCAGATTATTCGCCTCGGTACCACCGCTGGTAAAGATCACCTGGGAAGGTGAAACATTGACCAGCTCGGCAACCTGATGGCGGGCCTGATCTATCGCAGACCGGGCCAGGCGACCATATTGATGGAGGCTGGAAGGATTGCCGAATTGGTGCCGAAAATAGGGCTGCATCGCCTCCAGCACCCGTTCATCCACAGGAGTGGTGGCATTATGATCGAAATAATCCATACATCAGACGGGGTTCAGGATACCCAGACAACGGGTTGTCCGTCGTCCGGGTTGCGCCGTGCATCATCGTCGGACTGCCCCTGGTCCTGTCTGGCACTGATTGTCTTGACGAACTCCCCTTCCATCAAATCCTGCAAGGTCGCCCGATAGAGATAGTTACTGATCTCCTGATTGAGTCCTATCCAGAAATCGTGGGTCAGGCAAGGCAGATTATCCTGGCAGTTCATCGATCCGCCACAACGGGTTACATCCATGTTCTCATTGATCGCTTCAATGATATGCCCTGCCGAGATCTCATTCAGGGGTTTGCAGATCTGATAGCCGCCACCCGGGCCTCTGCAACTTTGTACCAACTTGGCCTTGCGTAGCTGAGAAAAGATCTGCTCAAGGTAGGACAGAGAGATTCCCTGGCGTGATGCAATCTCGGTCAACGGGACCGCACGACCATGGTTGTGCAAGGCCAGATCAAGCATGGCGGTAACGGCATAGCGGCCTTTTGTAGTCAGTTTCATGGCTGGTATCGCAACTCTGTCAGGTCAGAACCCTGTTCCATAGCGGCCCTTTCATGACTCCATTTTGGCAGATTTCGACGTGGAATGCGAATTTAACCCGTTTGAGAAGCCCTGTCCGAGGAAGGCTTCTCCTTGTCAACAGTACTCTCTGCCTGGTCCCCCAGAGACTGGAGATGAGGGAACTCCGAAGTATCCAGATCCTTTCCCAGGCCTTTTTCCTGCATGGATTGGATCATCGCCAGGAGTCGCTCATCTGTGGAACGGATATGTGACAGGATATGTTCAATCGCCGATTCAATCGGATCATCTGCATCCACCGGTATGCCATAGGCGTCAAAATCCAGTCGCTTGCCTACCTTTCTGGAACCATCCTTCTCACCCAGCGCATGAGCCGGAACACCCACGACGGTGGTATCAGCCGGAACCGCCTTGACGACCACCGAATTGGAGCCGATACGGCTGTTATTCCCAATCTTGATTGGCCCCAGGACCTTGGCTCCCGCTCCGACAATCACACCATCACCCAAGGTGGGATGGCGCTTGCCCTTCTCCCAACTGGTTCCCCCCAGTGTTACACCATGATACAGCGTGCAATCATCACCGATTATCGCTGTTTCTCCGATGACGACACCCATCCCGTGATCAATGAAAAAACGTCTGCCAATCACGGCGCCCGGATGGATCTCGATTCCGGTCAACCATCGTGAAACCATGGAAACCCACCGAGCCAACCACTTCAGTTTCATCTTCCACAACCGATGAGCAAATCTGTGAACGATGACGGCATGCACGCCAGGATAGGTTGTCAATACCTCGAAGGCATTTCTGGCGGCTGGATCCCGGTCGAATACACAGCGAATATCCTCTCTCAGGGTTCTAAACATGATTGCGAATGTCGATTGTCTTTTGTATGGCCGTCAAGAACCCGCGAAGGATATTCATTTCATTCTGATCCGGACGCATGCGGTTGAACATGCGTTTGCATCGCCGCAGCAGAAATTTTGGAGAGGCCGGATCAAGAAAGTCTGTCTGTACCAATACCTCCTCCAGATGTTTGTAAAACAGGTCCATGTCTCGGGCGGTTGCCAATGATGTAGGGCATCCTTCAGTTGTCGAGTCAGACATGCTCTTTCCATATTGATACTGATAGATCTCATAGACAATGATCTGAACCGCCATGGACAGATTGAGAGAAGTATAGTCCGGGTTGGCCGGTATGGTAACCAGGGAATGACAGAGGTCAAGTGCTGAATTGCTCAGGCCAACACGTTCCGGCCCAAAAATAACAGCGACATGTTCTCCCCGCCTGCTCTCGGCAACCATCTTCTCGGCCGCAACGCGTGGAACCAGTTGAGGCAGCGGCAGTCTTCGTTGTCTTGCACTGACGCCATAGCAGACAGAACAATCCTCCAGCGCATCCTCAAGAGAATCACAGACCCTGGCCGCAGACAGCACATCATCGGCACCCGAAGCCAGTGCCGTTGCCTCGGCCGAGGGGTAACCTCGAGGGTTGACAAGATACAGCTGGGTCAGCCCCATTGTCTTCATGGCTCGTGCGGCCGAACCGATGTTTCCCGGGTGAGAGGTTTCAACCAGGACAACACGAATCGCCGAAAGTGATTTGGAAACAGATTTATGCAGGACGTCCATCGCGGCCATTATACTGGATAATCCTCTGCCACGTGTTGTGCCCCCAACCATCCATTGTCATTCCCCCTATTGTGCGCTATCTTGTGCAGCCATGCATCCAATCGTGAATATTGCCATCCGCGCCGCACGCAAGGCTGGAACCCTGATCTCCCGTTCCGCCGAGCGTCTTGACACGCTGACAGTGGTCAGCAAATCTGCCAATGATTACGTCAGCGAAGTCGATCATGCCGCAGAGAGAGTTATTATCGAGACGATCCTCAAGGCCTATCCTGATCATGCCATCCTGGCCGAAGAAAGCGGGCAGCATGCTTCAGGAAAAACGGCAGATTATCAGTGGATCATCGATCCCCTGGATGGCACTACCAATTTTCTGCACGGTTTTCCCCAGTACGCCGTCTCCATTGGGGTTCAGTACCGGGGAAGATTGGAACACGGCGTGATCTATGACCCTGTAAAGGATGAAATGTTTTCGGGCTCTCGGGGAAAAGGCGCACAATTGAACCAGCGTCGTCTGCGCGTCTCTTCCCGCAAAGGGCTTGAAGGCAGTCTGCTAGGAACAGGGTTCCCCTTTCGAGATCTCACTCACCTTGAAGTGTATTTGAACACCTTTCGTGCATTGATCAAGAAAACCTCCGGAATTCGCCGCCCCGGTTCTGCAGCACTCGATCTGGCGTACCTGGCAGCAGGTCGTATCGATGGATTCTGGGAAATGGGTCTCAATATCTGGGATATGGCTGCCGGTTGTCTGATCATAGAAGAGGCGGGGGGACAGGTCTGTGATTTCTCGGGAGGAGAGAATTATCTCAAAACAGGCAACATCATTGCCGGAAATCCCGCAATCTGCAGTGAGATCCTTGAACAGATCAGACCCTTTCTTTCAGCAGACATAGATCAGTAATTTCAGTCATGCAGACCCTGCTCCCTCTTCTGGTTGAACCCAAGGATCTCGAAACCGTTATTGAATCCGACCAACTGTTGATAGTGGATCTTACTCGACCCGAACATTATCGACTTCATCATATCCCAAATGCTGTATACCTGGACTACAGCAACATCACACGTAAGCAACCTCCCGTGATGGGACTTCTGCCTGATCCTGAAACCCTGCTCGGAGTATTATCGGATATCGGCTGGTCCAGTGACAAACATGTCGTCGCCTATGATGAGGAAGGCGGTGCCAAGGCCTGCCGGCTTTTGTGGACCTTGCATGCGGTCGGCCATGCCCAGACCTCTCTATTGAATGGCGGCTGGACCGCCTGGGCTGAAGGGGAATACCCCATCAGCCAGAATCCATATCTCCCTATTGCGACGCAAATCCCCAGGCCGCTTGAATGGGATTTTTCGGTCATTGCCGATCGTGCATATATCCTTGACAATCTCGATGATCCAGATTTTCGGATCATCGATACCCGAACCCGGGCAGAATATACCGGCGCTGACCAGCGTGCCAGAAAGGCAGGCCATATCCCCGGAGCCATCCATTTTGAATGGACACGCGCCTTCAATCCAGATGATGCAAATCGCCTGTTTCCAGCTGCAAGATTGCAGGCTGAACTGGAAGATATCGGAATCAGCAGGAATCATGATATTGTTGTCTACTGCCAGACCCATCACCGATCTGCCCATACCTGGTTTCTGCTGAAATGGCTGGGTTACCCACGGGTACGGGGCTACGCCGGAGCCTGGTCAGATTGGGGAAATGCCGAAAATACTCCGATTGAGATCTGAGCGCTGACGTATCTCCACCATGCCAGTTGCCAATCTGCAGGCCCATACTCCGATGATGCGTCAATATCTGCGTATCAAGGCAAAGCATCCCGACAAACTTTTGTTTTACCGGATGGGTGATTTCTATGAGCTGTTCTATGATGACGCAGAGAAGGCCTCCACTCTTCTTGACATCACTTTGACGCAAAGAGGGCAATCTGCCGGCAAGCCCATCCCCATGGCAGGTATCCCCTACCATGCCGCAGAAAACTATCTGGCCCGACTGATCCGTCAGGGTCAGACCATTGCCATCTGCGAACAAATCGGCGATCCAGGAAAAGACAAGGGTCCAGTAGAACGCAAGGTAGTTCGTATCCTGACCCCCGGCACACTTGTCGATGAAGCCCTGCTCGAAGAAAAGCAGACCCGACTTCTCGTTTCACTCTATACCTCGAACAGACAGGGTGCCCTGGCCTGCCTGGACATGGCCAGTGGCCGTTTTTCTGTAATACCGCTGGAATCTGAACAGGCCGTCCAGGATACCCTTGCGGCCCTTTCTCCAGCTGAACTTCTCATCAGTGAACAGCACCCCCTTTGCAAAACCTTGGAAAGCAATTTTCCTGACACCTGCATACGCCAGATACCAGCATGGCATTTTGATCTTGAATCATGTCAACAGAAACTGTGTGAACATTTCAAGACATCCCGGCTGGATGCCTTTGGACTGACTGAACAGCCGGATCTGGTCAAGGCCTGTGGCAGCCTGTTCGCCTATGCCTGTGAGACACAGAAACAACCTCTTTCCCATATTCGGGATATCATCATAGAATCCGAGGGGGACTGTCTTAAAATCGATGCTGCAAGTCGGCGCAATCTGGAACTGGACAGCACACTTGGCGGAGAGCGAAAATTTTCACTGCTTTGGTTGCTGGACCATTGCTCAACCGCCATGGGAAGTCGTCTGCTGCATCACTGGTTGCATCATCCACTCCGGCAACAAAATCACCTGCAACAGCGTTATCAGTGCATCGATGCCCTGCAGGATCAGGGGCGTTTCAGGACGCTGCAGGAGCATCTTGGCAATATTGGTGATCTGGAAAGAATCCTTTCACGCATTGCGCTCAAGAGCGCCCGCCCCAGGGATCTTGCCCGTCTCAGGGATACCCTGCTGACCCTCCCCGATCTGCTTGACAGTCTCGCAGCGATTCAGGATCAGGCGTTGCAGGACAGGGTGAAATCACTACAGGCCTATCCGGATCTGGCGGATCTTCTGCAAAAGGCAATCATTGCCAACCCACCCATGCTGATACGGGACGGTGGCGTCATTGCAGAGGGGTATGATACTGAACTGGACGCATTTCGTGCCCTCAAAACAGATAGTGGACATTTCCTGGTTGAGCTGGAAAAACGCGAACGGGAGCGTACCGGTATCGATTCCCTGAAGGTCGGGTACAACCGGGTACATGGCTACTTCATCGAGATCTCGCGCATTCACCAGAAAACACTGCCCGATGATTATATTCGCCGCCAAACGCTGAAATCCTCTGAGCGTTATATCACGCCGGAACTCAAGGAATTTGAAAGCCGCTCTCTCAATGCCAAGGAACAGGCTCT
Organism: Gammaproteobacteria bacterium; assembly: GCA_003696645.1. Lineage (GTDB taxonomy): Bacteria > Pseudomonadota > Gammaproteobacteria > J025 > J025 > J025. The sequence continues at coordinate 13,236 of RFGN01000546.1, forward strand.
CAGTCGTGAAAAATTTCTGTATGAGTCGCTGCTTGAGCAGCTTCAGGCACCCCTGCCTTCTCTGCAGGCATCGGCTCGTTGTCTGGCTGAACTGGATGTCCTGTGCTGTCTGGCCGAGCGTGCCATCACTCTTGGCTATGCTCGCCCGGAATTGACCTCGGAACCCTGCGTCAAGGTGATTGCCGGACGCCATCCCGTTGTTGAGCTGGTCAGTGATGACCCCTTTATCCCCAATGATTGCAGACTCAACGCCGAGGAACGGATGTTGCTGATCACCGGCCCCAATATGGGAGGGAAATCCACCTACATGCGTCAAGTGGCACTGATAGCATTACTGGCCCATATCGGCTCCTACGTTCCGGCAAAACAGGCCGTATTTGGTCCCATAGACCGGATCTTTACACGTATCGGTGCCTCTGATGATTTGAGCAGTGGACGCTCCACATTTATGGTTGAAATGACCGAAACGGCCCATATCCTGCGGTATGCCACGGCCAACAGCCTTGTCCTGCTCGATGAGATTGGTCGCGGCACCAGTACCTTCGATGGCCTTTCCCTTGCCGAGGCCGTTGCCGTTCACCTCAACCTGAAAAACATGGCGATGGTTCTGTTCGCCACCCATTATTTCGAACTGACGCAGTTGGCCACAAGGTTTCCCAGTATCCAAAATATTCATCTGGATGCGGTGGAATATGGCAACAACCTGGTTTTCATGCACGCCGTCAAGCCCGGGGCGGCCAGCCAGAGCTATGGCCTGCAGGTCGCTGCCCTGGCTGGCGTTCCCCAGGAAGTCATCCAGGCAGCCAGAAAGCGTCTCGAGGAACTGGAATCCCAACCTCCTTCACAGCCCCCCCTCCAACCTGACTCGACCGAACAGGCACAGCTACCCCTGTTCCACTCATCGACCACTCATCCGGTTGTGGAGCAGTTGCGCCAGACCGATCCGGATCAGCTGTCACCTCGTCAGGCGCTGGATCTGCTGTATAGGTTATGTGGTCAGATTTCCGAGGACGAAAGGCATTGAGATTCACTGATTTTCACATACAATGATCGAATGTCACAAGACATCCCCTCCGACATGAAATTTGCCTTCATCACCATGAGCCTGCTGTTTCTGATGCTTCAGTCCACGGTCCATGCTGCTTCACCCAAACCAGAATCGAAAGACTCACAGCGATACATTACGGAGAATCTCGAAATCACCCTGCGGTCAGGTCAGGGAACCAAGTTTCAGATCATTCGCATGTTGCGAAGTGGCACGCCGGTAACACTCCTCGAAACCGACAAGACCACCGGTTATTCTCGCGTACGGACTTCAAACGGAATTGAAGGATGGGTTCTTTCCAGATTTCTGAGCCGTCACCCCAGCTCCAAGAACCAGCTTACCGAACTCCGTGGGAAGCTGACGGGGCTTGAGATTCGCCTGAAACAGCAGGCCAAGGAGCTGGACAAGGCCCTGTCCCAGGTACGCAAGACCACTGCCGACAATCAGGAACTGTTGAAACAGAAGGCCTCACTGGAAAGGGAACTCAAACGCATCAAGCAGGCTGCCGGCAGTACGCTCGCCATCGATGCCAAGAACAAGGATCTTCAGCAAAAACTGATCGCGTCTGAACATGAACTGCAACGGTTACAGCAGGAAAATCAGGTCCTGGAGAGCAACAACAGTCGCAAATGGTTCCTGTATGGAGGCAGTTTTGCAGTATTCTGCATGCTGCTCGGATGGCTCCTGCCAAAACTGAGCTGGAGAAGGAAATCAAACTGGAACACCTTATAAACCCGAAAAACATATGAATTCGACAAGATAACCAGGAAGGTCAAATATGGATATCATGCCTCATCTCAGACTCATGGTGGAAAAAGGGGCCTCCGACCTGTTTTACAGCACAGGGACCCCGGTACATATCAAGATTGATGGCGACACCCTGCCCATAGGCAAGGAGCCTCTCAAACCGGGAGAGACCAAGGCCATGGCCTACTCCATCATGAACGATGACCAGCTGAAAAACTTCGAGGCCACGCTCGAATCCAATATTGCGATCTCGGTCAAGAATGTCGGACGCTTCCGTGTCAATGTCTTTCAACAACGCGGTGAAGTGGCCATGGTGATTCGCTATATCAAGCGGGACATCCCCTCCATCGAGGAGCTGCACCTGCCACTGATCCTGAAGGATCTGGTGATGGAAATGCGCGGCTTGATCCTGATGGTGGGTTCAACTGGCTCGGGAAAATCCACAACTCTGGCTTCCATGCTGGACCATCGCAATACGGTCAAGCGAGGACATATCCTTACTGTGGAAGATCCCATTGAATATATCCATCATCACAAACTTTCAGTCGTCAATCAGCGCGAGATCGGGCTGGATACCCTGAGTTTCAAGAGTGCCCTGCAAAACGCCATGCGCGAAGCCCCTGACGTCATTCTTATCGGCGAAATCAGGGATGAAGATGCCATGAGACATGCCATCTCCTATGCCGAAACGGGTCATCTGTGCCTGGCCACCCTTCATGCCAACAATACATTCCAGACTTTTGACCGAATCATGAACTTCTTTCCACCCGAACAGCACAACCAGCTCAAGCTGGAACTGTCAATGAATCTGCAGGCGATCGTTTCACAACGATTGGTTCCGGGATTGAATTCCAGATATGTTCCGGCAGTGGAGGTCCTGTTGAATTCACCCTATATCTCGGAGTTGATTCGCAAGGGAGAATTCGCTGCCATTCCGGAGGTGCAGGAAAAAAGTACCAACATCGGCATGCAGACCTTCGACCAATCCCTTTATGATCTGTATGATTCCGGCAAGATCTCGCTGGAAGAGGCTCTCAGAAATGCCAATTCGCGCAACAATCTTGCCCTCAAGATTCGCCTTGCCGAGGGAGGCAGTACAGAAGATGCCGATCGCGCCTGGGAGATCACGGACGAGGAATTTCGCCTGTAGTCATCAATGCGGCTCGATGCCATCGTGTGGCACGCTGTGGCATCGATAGCAGTTCCACAGGCTGAAGGATACCTTGTCATGGCAACGTCCACAAAACTCTCCTTTTAGGATCTTTGTCATCGTCACCGGGTTGCCATTCGTCTTCTTGACAAAGATATCCGGGTGACAATTACTGCAGGCCAGCCATTTTGTATGGGTGCTGTGCGGAAACCTGACCCACGGCATCTGTGCCGTCTGTTTCATGATAATATCCATATCCAGAACCGGCATCGGTGGACCATCTTCGGGGCGTCCAGTCTTGGTCTTTCTCGGATTGATATAGCCTTCATTGATCGCCCTCGCCCAATCAACCTCGCCACGATAGTCCTTGGGGAAATTCGACATGGCTTCCGCAGGATTCTGCAGGATTCGTACAGCCCCCCCCTCTGGATCATGTACTCCGTCATTCATAATCCCTGTCAGAGGCGGAGCAATCTTCGGCAGATTGCCAACATAGGCTTCCTTGTTATATAGCGGTGCGCGTCCGGATTGAGCAGGCATCATGGCCAGCAAAAATAAAGCGGCTACCATGCCTATCGCATAATGTCTCCACATCCTCTCGACTCCCTGTAGTCCTGTTATATTGTTATATTTTTCTTTATTGTGATTATTTTTTCTGCGATAGGCAAGTTTTGCCAGGCAATGTCCAGATACGATCCTGAACTGAAAGGGCTCGAAGGCAGCATGGATATGGCGGAGAGGGTGGGATTCGAACCCACGGAGGGCTACAAACCCTCAACGGTTTTCAAGACCGCCGCTTTCAACCACTCAGCCACCTCTCCGGATTTC
>RFGN01000547.1 GCA_003696645.1 Gammaproteobacteria bacterium
AAAATACCGCGATTTTGCAACGACGAAGGCCGCGACCGAGGCGGCCGAGGCGGAGATGATCACCGTGGCCGTGCGCCGCGTGAACATCACCGATCCGGGTAAGGAGAACCTGCTGGACTACATCGATCCGAAGAAATATGTGATTCTGCCGAACACGGCAGGCTGTTTTAATGCCGAGGATGCGGTCAGGACGCTGCGCCTGGCGCGCGAGGCCGGCGGCTGGGATCTGGTCAAGCTGGAGGTGCTGGGTGATACCGAGACATTGTATCCGAACGTCGTGGAAACCATCAAGGCGGCCGAAATCCTCGTGAAAGAGGGCTTTCAGGTCATGGTCTATACCTCGGATGACCCGATCGTGGCGCTGAAGCTGGAGGAGATCGGTTGCGTGGCCGTGATGCCGCTGGGCAATCCGATCGGTTCCGGTCGCGGGCTGGCCAATCCGTTCAATATCCGCGTGATCAAGCAGCGCGCCAAGGTGCCGGTCATCGTGGATGCCGGCATCGGCACGGCATCCGATGCGGCCAAGGCCATGGAACTGGGCGCGGATGCCTGCCTGATCAACACGGCCATTGCAGAAGCCCGCCATGAATGCATGATGGCCCGGGCCATGCGCGATGCGGTGCGGGCAGGACGTCAGGCTTATCTGGCCGGACGTATGCCGAAAAGGGCGTTTGCCAGTGCCTCCAGTCCGACCGAAGGCTATATCTGGGATTAATCCATAAAAAAGCCGCCTTTGAATCAATTTCCAAAGGCGGCTTTTGATTTGCTCGATAACTCTGGAGCGTTTTTACATCATGCGTGAGCGAATAATCTTGTTCAATTCCGCCAAGGCCTTGCGTGATGCTAGTGGAAAATATTCGCCCTTCTTGTCTTCCTCCCAGAGATCTTCCATCAATTTCAGAGCCTGATTGTACTTTTGTCGGTCTGTTTTGGCGTTTTGATATTTGATCAAAAGATTGGCCAGCTTGATGCGATAATTCACAGCAGCAATATCCTTGAAGATTCCAGCGCCCTGACGGGCATAGCGCACCTTGAACAGCACCGACAGATCAAAGGGATAGTTGATGATTTCTGCATTGGCTCCTGACCAACGACTTTGGTGAGATTTGATAGCTTTTTCCACAATGGGTGCAAGGGGTGGGTTAAGCTTTGCACCATGTTTCAGCAAATATTCGACCCAAGACAGGCTTCTTTCATACAGGGCAGCGCGGTCGACGCTATCTCCTGAGAGCTTTTCCAATCGCATGGCAGCAGTTAACGGCGAAACCACGAAAGCATACGCAAAGGCTGTTCCGCTCCATACATATTCTGTTCTAATAAATTCGGTAACATTCACATCAGCGCCACGCTCGACCGCCCATTTAAGGGCTTTCAATCGTTCATTGCCTGTCGCTTCTTTTTTTGTTTCGGAAGGATAAAGCAACCCCAGAAGAGCAGGCCTGGGATATAATCCATAAGATTCATAATGATGGCCTGCGTTATAATGCCAAGGCTCTCGCTCCTGCTCAAACGGAACGCCATAATCCAGCAGCATCTGGGCAATATCAAAATGCCCTCTAGCAAGCGCCGCTGATAGGGCGTTGTTTGCCCATGCACGGGAGCGATTCGGCTCGGCCAACGGGGCATCAAAACTGTGGCCATAGTCGCATGTCTTGCGAATGCCGGCCCGAATAAAGGCATCAACCAGCACCAAGTCACCCTTGTTTGCAGCTTTGACAAAATCTTCACATTCAAACTTCTTTCCATAAGCGACAATGTCTTTCCGCGCCTGGATTTTATCCTGCAATGCATTGGCAACGGCAGCCTGCGAGCCGATGCCCAGCATGATCGCTATTAGTGAAAGTTTAATCATTGATTTCATCTATTCTTCTCCCTGAGTTAATAAAATCGATATTTGATTCAGAAGTTCATTCTTCTTTTCTTCTTGTTCCGCATACAACTCGGATGCTCTATCGGCATCGAGCTCAACCGTTTCCGGTTCGCCATCCTCCGGGTCGATGTTGGTCATGAATTCAGTGGCATCACCGATGTGATCATCGGCAACCCAGTTCAAAAGGTTTTCAGCAGCATCTATTAACTTCTGAGCGGGATGAGTTTTGCTTTGGATGATGCCGACTATTTTTCGTGCGCTATCCAGAAGATCAGCATGATCATCGCACTTTTTGCACGATGCAATTATACGGCGAATCTGTTCATTATCTGGCATTTCCTCTCCCCAGCCATCATTGACGATTGGCAAAACTAAATAAAATGGGGGGGGGTCAAGGCTCAGCCTTTTCCAATATGAAATGAGCCTGAAATGTGGAGGGCGTCTGTCCAGCATAGGAGGATGCTGGTGCAGATGGATGAAACACGGATC
>RFGN01000548.1 GCA_003696645.1 Gammaproteobacteria bacterium
ACAAGGAGTGGTATCAATTGTCAGTTACAGGTTCTCGGAAGTTCCATTCACCGAGGATCAGGAAGACCTGATTATTGCAGAACTCGAGAGGTCGACGACTAACTTCGCAGAGATCGCAAGGTGGATAGACCTCCCAGACCATACCCTCACCTACCAAGAAAAGGGGGAGTTCCAGTCTCTCACTGGATCCCTTGGTGGTAAGTTGATCATGGTCATTTCCTTCGAGGACTATCACACCCAGGAATTCTTAGAAACTGTGCTCGAAGCTTTCGCGGAGGTGGAGAACTGATGGACTTCAGGCAGTATGGAAGTAGTCTATACCTCAACGAGAGGACGACACCGCACCTCAGCAAGTACAGGAAGACCATGACCACCGTCTATGCGGTCTTCGCAGTCCTGTACTTGGAGATCCTCCTCAGTCCAGAGGTCACAGTTGCAAGGATCTGCGGTATCGCCCTCATCATGGCTTCGACATACTTTGTCGCCACCTACTTCCTGGTGTACAGGCCCGCAGATGCCAAACCCTTCCATCCTGAGGAGAAGCGATTGATCTTCTTGCAGATCGCTGTTTCGCTGCTCATCTCTGCTGGTGCTATTGCAATGACCACCGCAAACGGGCTCCTTGAGATCCACGAAGGTGTGTTACTCCTGCAACTCGTCGGCATCCTCCACGTCAACATGTTCAAGCAGGTCTCCAGAGGTGAGTATGTCAAAGGATCGTGGGTTATTATCCTCGGTCTTGTCTCCCTTATCTGGGATGTCATCCTCAAGGTTGTGGACATCGTCGGAGGCAGAAGTCTCAAAACAGAACTGATCACCACAGCAGGAAAAATAATTACATTTGTCCTCTGGGTGCTCGAAAAGTATTTGTAAAGTAGGGATGGGTACAGATTATAATTTAGGAAGAGGAAGAGATTGACGGGTAGGGGTGTATCTGAAAAGATTAGATGGGAGCCTACATGTGAACCACCTAATGAATTCAATCAACTTCCAGATAAGTTGATACCAGACGAGATGAAGCAGATCTACAAGAATCTATGTGATGAATGGGATCAGGTAACAACC
>RFGN01000549.1 GCA_003696645.1 Gammaproteobacteria bacterium
AACTTGTTCTCCCGAACCAGAAAACGAATGGCAGACATCGCGACCTCCTTGTCACCTGTCGCTTTCACATATCGCTGCACCGCTTTCACGGCCGTATCGTATTCCCCCCGCTGCAAGGCCATGGGAATCAACAGGGCATCATACAGCTGTTGTTGCGTCAGGGATGGAGAGGCACCCTTTTCTTTGGAAATGCTGGCATGATCCGTTTTGTCGGGCGACAGACGTGACAGGGATGAACTGGCGCTACAACCTACCAGAAAAAAGGCAAGGAGCAAGCCCAGAGGAAACCCATACTGGGTTCCAGCCGGTCTTTTTTGAATCAGAATCATAAATCTATGGCAAACAGGCTATAATAAATGGGTTTTGTTGAACAAACAGGTAGACAGACGTCATGGGAATGAGTTCGCTGTTTATGGATTTTAGCAACTTTCGATCATAAACGCATCGTTCACGGACAATCTACCCTGCAAAGATAGGTTTTATGTCGCTTTTAGCCCTCGGCCTTAACCACACCACTGCACCCGTTGAACTACGTGAGCGCGTAGCTTTCACGCCCGAGCGCGTGCCCGAGGCACTGAAAACACTGAATGGACTCCCCAGGATTCATGAATCTGCAATCCTGTCCACCTGCAATCGTACCGAGATCTTCTGCAATGCCCATGAAAGATGCCAGGAGGATATACTCGAATGGCTGGGTGATTTCCACCAGATTCATACCCGTGAGTTGAAGTCCTTCTTCTATATTCATCAGGAACAGGAGGCGGTCTCACACCTGCTCGCTGTAGCCAGCGGCCTGAACTCCATGGTCCTTGGCGAGCCCCAGATTCTGGGACAGGTCAAACAGGCCTACCAGCTTGCGAAGGCCGAAGGTACGGTAGGTCGACTCCTCAATCGCCTCTTTCAGTATACTTTCAAGGTAGCCAAGCAGGTCAGAACAGATACCGCCATCGGTGGCAGTGCTGTATCAGTTGCCTTTGCTGCAGTACGATTGGCCAGACAGATCTTTGGCGATTTTCCTGCACAAACAGCCCTGCTGATTGGAGCCGGTGAAACGATTGAGCTGACTGCTCGTCATCTGCACGAACACGGCATGGGTCGCATGATCGTTGCCAACCGTACCCTGGAAAGAGCACATACCCTGGCACAGGAGTTCGGCGGCTATGCCATCTCTCTCGAAGAAATCCCTTCCCACCTTGCAGAAGCCAGCCTTGTCATATCATCTACGGCGAGCAAAACTCCTGTTCTCACCCGGGACATGCTCATCCCTGCCCTTCAATCCCGGAGTCAACGCAGCCCCATGCTCATGATCGACCTTGCCGTTCCACGTGATATCGATCCTTCTGTGGACAAGCTTGAGGATATCTATCTTTATACCGTTGACCATATGCAGGAGATCATAGATGAAGGTCTGCAAAATAGACGCGAGGCCGCACAACAGGCCGAAGAAATCATAGCGAACCAGGCTGCTGCATTCATGCGCTGGGTCCAGGCCCAGACCTATACCCGGGATATCCAGCAATTTCGTCAAATGGCTCATGACATCCAGAAAACAGAACTGGACCAGGCACTTGCCATGCTGCAAAGGGGAACACTGTCTCCAGAACAGGCTCTCCAGCACCTGGCCCACAATCTCACCAACAAGCTGATCCATACCCCTACAATCCAGATGAAACAGGCTGCCCAGGAAGGCCGTGAAGACACCCTCGATGCAGCAAGGGAACTGTTCAATCTGCGCAAACATGATCCATCGCAATGAAACCTTCCCTTTTACAAAAACTTGCGTCACTGGCAGATCGCTATGAAGAGGTCGGGGTCCTGCTCTCCTCGCCCGACATCATAAACGACCAGAGTCGTTTCCAGGCACTTTCCAGGGAATATGCTCAGGCTCAGCCAGCCGTGACTGAATATCATAACTACCTGGCCTTGCAGAAACAGATCGATGACATGCATGAGATGCTTCAGGATTCCGATGCCGAGGTTCGCCAGATGGCCAAAGATGAGTTGTCCCTGCTGGAAGAAAAACTCTCGGCCTGTCGTGAAAACCTGTTGACCCTGCTGATCCCCAAGGATCCCAATGATGATCGCAACCTGTTTCTTGAGGTTCGCGCCGGCACGGGTGGAGACGAAGCCGCCCTGTTTGCCGGCGATCTGTTCCGCAATTATATGCGTTATGCCGAGACCAAAGGCTGGCAAACCGAGATCATCAGCGAACACCCGGGAGAGCAGGGAGGCTACAAGGAGATCATTGCGAGGGTTTCGGGCCCGGGCTGCTATGCCCACCTGAAGTTTGAATCCGGCGGACACCGGGTTCAACGTGTGCCGGCTACCGAATCCCAGGGCCGTATCCATACCTCAGCCTGTACGGTCGCCGTCCTGCCAGAGGCAGAACAGACCGATGCCATTGAAATCGACACCAAGGATCTCAAGGTGGACACCTTTCGCGCCTCCGGCGCCGGAGGACAGCATGTCAACAAGACCGATTCGGCGGTACGCATCACCCACCTGCCTACCGGCACTGTAGTGGAATGCCAGGACGAACGTTCCCAGCACAAGAACCGCGCTCGAGCCATGTCGCTGCTGCAATCCAGACTATTGGCAGCCGCCCAGGAAAGAGAGGCAGCAGAACAGGCCAGTGCCCGACGCAGCCTGGTGGGGAGCGGTGACCGCTCAGAACGGATTCGTACCTATAATTTTCCCCAGGGACGGGTCACAGATCATCGAATCAATCTGACGCTCTATCGTCTGGAGGACATCATGCAGGGTGACCTGGATCTGCTGATCAAACCGCTGATGAATGAACTGCATGCCCAGCAACTGAATGAACTCCAAAAGACATGAGAACATCGTGATTCCCGCAACCATTCAAGGATACACCATACACGACCTGCTTTTGCAGGCCGAAACCAGGCTACAGCCCCTCAGCCAGACTCCTCGCCTTGATGCAGAGATCCTGCTTGCTCATTGTCTGAACCAGTCACGCAGTTATCTTCATGCCTGGTCGGATCTCTGTCCCGACTCTCATCATGTAGAACAGTTTCACCGATTGCTGCAACGCCGTATCCAGGAGGAACCGATTGCCTATCTGATCGGCTATCAGAATTTCTGGTCTTTGCAGCTCCGGGTCACACCGGATACCCTTATCCCCAGACCCGAAACCGAATTACTGGTCGAACAGGCACTCGAACGCCTTCCGGCAGAACAACCAGCAGAGATCCTGGATATGGGAACCGGTTCCGGTGCCATCGCCCTGGCCATCGCCAGTGAACGTCCGCACGCCCGACTGCTCGCCACGGACAACTGTCAAAAGGCGCTGGAGGTTGCCACATACAATGCCGCCCGGTTGGGGATCAACCAAGTCCGTTTTCTGCAAAGCCACTGGTACCAGCAACTGCCAGCCCAGCCCTTTGACATGATCGTCTCGAACCCGCCCTATATCGACCAGGATGACGACCATCTCCACGCCCTCAGGCATGAACCCCTGGCAGCGCTTTGCCCCGTCGGCAACCGGCCTGATGATGGATTGTCGGCCCTGGATGAAATCATCCATCATGCCCCTGACAGGCTAAAATCGGGTGGCTGGCTCATCCTGGAACATGGCTTTGCGCAGCAGGAAGCGGTGATGGATCGCTGCCGGGAGGCCGGGCTTGTTGAAATATCGGGGCATACAGATCTTGCCCAACTTCCTCGCATTGTATGCGCCAGAAAATCATGAATAAGCCGCCACATTCAATCATCCTTCCCCGCCCACTTGTCAATGATCTGCTCATGGCTGCCCAGTTGACTCCAGACAAGGAGATCTGCGGCCTGATCGCATCCAACCCGGCGGGGCATCCAGTACGCCATTATCCCATCCGCAACTGCGCAAAAACCCCCCAGACCCATTACCGGATGGATGCCGGTGAACAGATCAGGGCCTTCAAGACCATGCGCGACCGTGGTGAAACCCTGTTTGGCATCTATCATTCTCACCCCAAAGGACCGGACCATCCCTCGCTGACCGACATCCGCGAGGCAGAATACCGGGATGCCATCTATTTCATCATCTCCATGAACACAAAAGGGGTTCTGGAACTGGGTGCCTTTCGCATCATGGAAGATGATTTCTTGTCTCTGCCTCTCGTGATTACCTGAATCTGTGGACCCCATGAAAATCGCCACCTGGAATGTCAATTCGATTCGTGTCAGGCTGGAACAGGTCATCCAGTGGTTGCAGACGCATCAACCGGATGTTCTTGCCCTGCAGGAAACCAAGGTGGAAGACCAACACTTTCCCGCCTCGTCCTTCTCCGAAATCGGCTATCACGCCGTCTACAGTGGACAGAAGACCTATAACGGTGTGGCCCTGATCAGCAAGGCCCCTCTTTCCGAGGTCTGCATGACGACACCGGAACTGTCCGATCCCTCCATGGAGATCGGTGAAAAAAGGTTTATCGCCGCCACCCTTGGCAACACCCGTCTGGTCAACCTCTATGTTGTCAACGGACAGGAAGTCGGCAGTCCGAAATATGAATACAAGCTCGCCTGGCTTGACCGCATCCGCTCCTGGCTGCAACAACAGCTTCAGCAGTATTCAAGACTGATCGTGGTAGGAGATTTCAATATCGCCCCGGAAGATCGGGATGTGTATGACCCCGAGGCCTGGAGGGAACGGATTCTATGCAGTACCCCGGAACGCGATGCCCTGCAAAAGATACAGGCACTGGGGCTGGAGGATGCCTTCAGACAACTGGATCCATCAGACGGCAGCTATAGCTGGTGGGACTATCGTGCCGCCGGATTCCGCCGCAATCGTGGTCTGCGTATCGACCTGATTCTTGCCTCTTCCAATCTGTCCTGCCGTGCCTGCGAAATCGACAAGGAGCCGAGGG
>RFGN01000550.1 GCA_003696645.1 Gammaproteobacteria bacterium
GGCATTAGTATTCTATAATTTTTATTTCAATCCTAGTTTCAATTGCAGAAAGTCTGCCCGTGGTTTGTGATCCATAATTTGCCCTAGTCATGGTCTTGTATTTCTCATAAATTCTGGTCGACAGTGAAATGAACACTCCAACTTCCACCAATAGGTTGAAAGTTATGTTCTCAAACATCATCAGAGCGGTATAATTCTGTGCACATATGGAATTCCGCGACTATTACAAGATCCTCGGTGTCGATCGCTCCGCCTCGGAAAGCGACATCAAACGAGCCTATCGCAAGATGGCTCGAAAATATCATCCTGATGTCAGTGACGAGAAGGATGCCGAGGAGCGATTCAAGGAGATCAATGAGGCCTATGAGGTCCTCAAGGATCCGCAAAAACGGGCCGCCTATGACCAACTGGGCAACCAGTGGAAGGCCGGTCAGGATTTTCAGCCTCCCCCTGGATGGGACCAACAATTCGAGTTTCATGGTGGAGGATTTACCGATACAGACAGGGGGGGGTTCAGTGATTTTTTCGAAACCCTGTTCGGTCAACATGGGTTCGGACAAGGCTTTCGACGCTCAAGTGAAGGGAGAAGATGGCATATTCGTGGGGAAGATACCTTCGCACGTGTCAACATAGATCTGGAGGATGCCTATCACGGGGCAACACGCACCTTTGCACTGAAGCAGGCTGAACTCGATCAACAGGGCCGCAGAATCCTTAAAACCAGGCAGTTCAAAGTCAATATCCCGAAGGGGGTCTACAGTGGTCAACATATTCGTCTGACAGGTCAGGGCAGCCCGGGAGTAGGGCAGGCCCCAAATGGCGACCTGTATATTGAAATCGGCTTCAACCCGCATCCACTGTATAAAGTAGAGGGCAAGGATGTGTATCTTGATGTTCCAATAGCTCCATGGGAAGCAGAACTGGGCGCACAGATTCAGGTTCCTTCTCCGACTGGCAATGTCAACCTGAAAATCCCACCTCATACCCGAACAGGGCGGAAGTTCAGACTCAAGGGAAAGGGGATACCCGCAAAGACTCCCGGAGACTTCTATGTGGTATTACATATTCAGTTGCCTGAAGCACACACTGAAAAGGAGAAGCAGGCATATCTTTCATTGAAACAGGCGTTTGATTTTAACCCGCGTGCAGGATTTGGAGTGAAATCATGAATCGGGACAGGAGCGTGCAAATCACGGGAGAGTTGCTGGATGACCAGGTAGAACTCACCATGGGAGAAATCTGCAGAACTTGCCATCTGAGCGCTGAACAACTGATTGAGATGGTCGAATTCGGGGTTATAGAGCCCGTGAAGCGATCCCATGAACAATGGATTTTCCACGGTTCACAGCTCTACAGAATCAAACGTTTCATTCGGTTGAAACATGATCTTGGTATCAATGATGCCGGTGCTGCCTTGGTCATCGAGCTGTTGGACGAGTTGACCCATCTGCGACAACAACTTCAACGGATTCGGACGGCCGAGGATCAGGATTGATCTTGAAAACCGATTTATTTTTATCATCTTTCAAATAATAATGATTCTCATTTGCATTTAGAGAAAGGTTGCGACAAAATATCAGGAAATTTTCCTGGATGATTCTGATTTGTTGAATGGATAGTTTGTATAGACTGCTTTTAGGTCCCGTGAGAAGGCGGGTACTGGCATTAATTTTCCTGGCTGCGATGCCGGTAACGACATTTGCGGCCTCATCCCATCATGACACGGCAGAAAATGTTCAGACGCTGCTGCACATCCTTGATTATATTTCGGTTGATTATCCGGCTACGGTAAAGGATGGAGTGGTTACGGATAAGGAAGAATATCGGGAACAAATTGAATTTTCGCGCTCACTGAATGATCTGCTTGACAAACTGCCAGCGCATTCCTTGATGCGCAAACTGCGCCAACAGGTGGATTCCCTGCAACATGCCATACTCGGCAAAGGACCTGCCAGTCTCATCACCGCTGATTGTCGTGCCATCAGCCAGGTATTGCTCAAGGCATATCAGGTTCCTGTTACTCCACTGTCCCTCCCTTCATTCGATGAAGGTAAAACGTTATATCAACAGGAATGTGTCAGCTGTCATGGTGTTGAAGGAAAAGGAGATGGGGTCATGGCTAATCACCTGCAACCAAGACCAGCCAACTTTCATGATACCGAGCGCCAGAGTCATCGCAGCCTCTACTCCCTGTATTCAACGATTACACTAGGCGTCAATAATACAGCGATGCAATCTTATAGCCTGTTATCCGATCAGCAACGCTGGGCACTGGCTTTTTATGTCAGCCATTTCTTCGCCACGGATGCACAGATACAACAGGGCAGGCAGGAATGGGAAGCAGGTCACCATCCCAGTGGAATCCGCTCACTCAAGGAGCTGGCACTGACCACACCACGCCAGGCCATGTCAAAGGGAGGAGAGGCAGCCTTGGCTGAACTGCTCTATCTTCGCAGACATCCTGAAAATCTGACAGCCACACCGACCCAGGCGCTTGAAATCAGCCAGAAAAAGATGGCTGACAGTCTGCATTATTATCAGAAAGGAGACATCGAGAAATCATATCAATCTGCTACATCAGCCTATCTTGATGGATTTGAACTTACAGAAGGGGCTCTCAAGAGCGTTGCCCCGAAACTGCGCAAACATATCGAGGTCGCCATGGCCGATTATCGCAATGCCATCAAGAAAAATGTCCCGGTAGAGACGATTACAGCACAATACAATGCGATCATACGTCAGCTCGAGGCAGCCAGCGATCGTCTAAGGTCGGATGAATCTGTCACCGTGGTACTTGTCGGCGCCATTCTGATCCTGCTGCGTGAAGGGCTTGAAGCGATACTGGTCCTGGCCTCCATTGCAGGCCTGCTCGCCAAGGCCAACCGCTCTCACCATATGTCCTATATCCATGTAGGCTGGATCACTGCCATCCTGCTCGGGCTCGGAATCTGGTATGCCGCGCATTCCATGATCGATATCTCGGGGGTCAGACGTGAACTGACAGAAGGGGTAGCGGCACTGGTGGCTGCCGGCATGCTGCTCTATGTGGGGTTCTGGTTGCACAACAAATCCAATGCCCACCAGTGGCGACAGTTTATCCACGGCAGTCTGGAAAAACAGGTGGGCAAAAAAGTCCTGTGGGGGCTGGCCTTTATCGCCTTTATTGCAGTATTCCGTGAGGTCCTGGAAACAGCGCTCTTCTATGAAACATTCTGGTTGCAGAGCACACTGAAAGGTCAACAGTTCATCATCCTGGGATTTGTTCTGGCTGCAACCATGCTGATTGCCATCAGCTGGATGATCTTTCGCCTGAGTCTGAAACTGCCTCTGCGTCAGTTCTTTATCGTCAATGCCATGATCCTTTTTGTACTCTCGATCGTATATAGTGGCAAGGGCCTGGCAGCCCTACAGGAAGGAGGACTGTTATCCAGCACACCAGTGCATTTCATCGAAATCGATCTGTTGGGCATCTATCCCACACTGGAAACATTGCTGACACAGATGGTGATCCTCACAGGGACGATCGGCTGGATCTGGTATCAGAAACAGCATGAGGGCCATAAGATCACTGGGCACAAGGCGGCCTGAGTAGCGTAACAGAACAGAAAGAGTTTTCTTATTTATGGTGCCGAGGAGAGGACTTGAACCTCCACGGGGTTGCCCCCACTAGCACCTGAAGCTAGCGCGTCTACCAATTCCGCCACCTCGGCAAGTGCAGGCCTCCTTTCGGAAGCTGTCAGGAAATCTATCCGGGAAATGGCTCCCCGAGCAAGACTCGAACTTGCGACAGGGTGATTAACAGTCACCTGCTCTACCAACTGAGCTATCGGGGAGTAGATTGTCTTTCCTTGATCTAATTTCTCTTTGCAAAGCATGAGAAAGGCCGTTATCTTAACGAGCCTGAATTTACAGGTCAACTGATTTTTCCAAAAAACAGGTCTTATGTTGGATGTTTGAAAAAAGCGACTATGCCTTTGACTTGCCACCCGAATTGATCGCTCAATATCCGGCTGACAAGCGTGCCGACAGTCGGCTCCTCAATCTCTGCAGAAATCGTTGTACAGACCTTCAGTTTCGTGATTTGCCCCGGCTTTTGAAAAGTGGTGATCTGCTGGTGTTCAACGATACTCGTGTCATCCAGTCTAGACTGTTCGGCCACAAGTCCACTGGAGGCCGGGTTGAGGTATTTGTCGAGAAGATCATCTCTCCCACTGAGGCCTGGTGCCTCATCCGGGCAAGCCGTTCTCCCAGGCTGGATAGCCAGATCAAGTTTGATTCTGGGCATACCGCATCCATTACAGCACGCAGAAATGGCGCCTTTCGACTGAAAATCCAAGGAGATGAAGATATCTCGGCATTTCTGGAATCACATGGCAAAATACCGCTTCCGCCTTATATCCAAAGGGAGGCAGACAGACAGGATACAGAGCGTTATCAGACGATCTATGCCCGTTCTCCAGGAGCGGTTGCTGCGCCCACCGCGGGTCTTCACTTTGATGAAGACATGTTCATCTCCCTGAAACAGGCCGATGTTGATATCGCTTTTGTCACGCTGCATGTCGGGCTGGGGACCTTTGAGCCCATTCGGTGTCAGGATATCCGTCAACATCAAATGCACAAGGAGTCTTATTGTATTCCGGAGGAAACCGTTAAAAAACTTGCAACAACTCGGAAAAGGGGAGGGCGGATCATCGCCATTGGCAGCACCGCCGCACGAACATTGGAATCGGCCGCTGACAATCGAGAAGGGACAATCAACGCGGGGGCCGCTGACACCAGTCTTTTTATCAGGCCGGGATATCGTTTCAGGGTGGTGGATGCGATGCTGACCAATTTTCACCTCCCGGAATCAAGCCTGATGGTGATGATCTGCACCTTTGGGGGCTACCAGCGAGTGATGCGGGCCTATCAGCACGCGATCAAGCAGAAATACCGTTTTTTCAGTTATGGTGATGCCATGTTTATTGATAAATTTCAGGAATAATATATTGATATTCAAAACTTTTTACAAGGATGGTTCAGCCCGAACCGGGCAACTGCAACTAACGCGTGGAAATGTAGATACACCTGCATTCATGCCGGTAGGGACCAAGGCGACAGTCAAGGCCATGACTCCTGAAGAACTGCAGTCCCTTGGGGCCCAGATCATTCTCGGTAATACCTTCCATCTCATGCTCAGACCAGGCGCCGAACAGATGGAACGCCTTGGTGGACTGCATCGTTTCATGCACTGGGATGGGCCTATTCTCACCGATTCCGGAGGATTCCAGGTCTTCAGTCTTGGCGAACTGCGCAAGATTACCGAGAAGGGTGTCCATTTTCGTTCTCCGATTGATGGGGCCAGGGTCTTTATGGGGCCGGAGGAATCCATGCAGGTCCAGCGTGCTCTTGGCTCAGATATTGTGATGATCTTTGACGAATGCACGCCTTATCCAGCCACGCATGAGGAAGCCAGAACATCCATGTTGCTTTCTCTTCGATGGGCGCAACGAAGCAAAGAGGCGCATGGAGATCATTCGGCAGCCTTGTTTGGCATCATCCAGGGCGGCATGTACGAGGATCTGCGGATGGAATCCCTGCAAGAATTGATCCGTATCGGATTTGATGGCTATGCCATCGGTGGATTGTCGGTTGGTGAACCAAAACAGGATATGCTTCGGATCCTGTCAACCCTGAGCAGTCAACTGCCTGAAGATCGTCCCCGTTATCTGATGGGAGTTGGCACACCATTGGACATCGTTGAGGCTGTCAATCATGGTATTGACATGTTTGATTGTGTCATGCCAACCCGCAATGCACGCAACGGACATCTGTTTACCAGCCATGGGATAATAAGGATCCGCAATCAACAGCACCGTCTCTCCGATCGTCCACTGGACGAATCATGCAAATGTTATACCTGCAACCATTATAGCCGGGCCTATCTCAGACACCTGCATCAAAACAATGAGATTCTTGGATCACGTCTCAATACCATCCATAATTTGCACTATTATCTGAACCTCATGAATCGCATCCGCAGGGCTATCCAGGATCAATATTTCCAGAGTCTGAGAGAGGAGATCAGAAGTCTCTATCATGCCCCAGAAAATATGGCATAATACGCCGATTTATGATCCCGTTTAGAGGACACTGAATAATTTATCTGTAATTATTCGGGTCATCACGTAGATAGGTAATCAAGGACACAAACATGACAGAATCCCTTCTCGACTTCTTTATCCACAATGCCCATGCCGCCGATGCGCCGCCTCCGCAGGGTCCCGGCGCAAGCAGTCTGTTGTTCCTGGCGGTATTTTTCATCATCTTCTATTTTTTCCTCCTCCGGCCTCAGATCAAACGCAGCAAGGAACAGAGCAAGATGGTCGAGGCACTCGAAAAGGGAGATGAAGTGGTTACCACTGGCGGCTTGCTAGGCAAGATACTCAAGGTGGACAGTACCTTTCTGGATATCGAAATCGCCAAGGGAGTCGTGATCAAGGTGCAGAAAAATGCCGTCACATCCCTCATGCCCAAGGGCACCTACCAGGCCAACTGAAACTAGTTCATCATACATTCGACCATGAACCGTTACGCCCTCTGGAAATATATTCTGATCCTTTTCATCCTGCTGGTTGGGGCGCTATATGCCTTGCCCAACATATTCGGGCAGGACCCTGCTGTACAGATCTCGTCCACCAGCGATTCTCCAGATCTCGATTCCATGCGGAGCAGGATCGAGGCACTGATTGACGAGAACAATCTCAAACCCAAGGCGATTGAAACCAGACAGAATGGCCTGCTGGTTCGTTTTTCAGATGAGACCCAACAACTGAAGGCGCGAGATCTGTTCCGCAAGCAGTTGGGAGAGGATTATATCGTTGCACTCAATCTTGCACCTTCGACACCACAGTGGTTGAGAGCAATGGGGGGTAATCCGATGTATCTTGGTCTCGACCTGCGAGGTGGAGTCCATTTTCTGATGCAGGTAGACATGGAGGCGGCTGTGGATCAGGCCTATGAGCGCTTCAAGAATGATTTCCGTGATCTGCTGCGCGACAAACGCATCCGGTATGCCGGTATACGCAAGATCGGCAAACCGGCGAGAGGGGTAGAGATCAAGTTCAAGGATCGCAGTCTGCTTGAGAAGGCGGCCAAGGTCATCAACAGTGAATACCCCAGACTGGACCTGCAAGACAGTGAAAATGGCGGGGCATATATCCTGAAGGCCACCATGCGCCCCCCTGAGATTACAGAGACCAAACGTGCTGCCCTTAAACAGAATTTGATTACCCTGCGAAATCGTGTCAATGAGTTGGGCGTTGCGGAACCGATCATCCAGCAACAGGGTATCGATCGGATTATTGTTCAGTTGCCGGGTGTCCAGGATACGGCCCGTGCCAAGGAGATTCTGGGGGCGACAGCGACCCTTGAATTCAGGCTCGTCGATGAAGATCATTCTGCCCAGGAGGCGGAGGCCGGCAAGGTGCCAGCCGGTAGCAAGCTCTATCATGAAAGCAATGGGCGTCCTGTTCTACTCAAGCGACGCGTCATCATCACCGGCGATCGTATCGTGGATGCGGCCTCCGGACTCGAACAACAAACAGGAAGTCCAGCCGTATTCATAACCCTGGATGGCAAGGGCTCCAACCAGATGTATAGGGTGACCAAGGACAATATCAACAAGCCCATGGCTGTGGTCTTCATAGAAAGCAAGGTCGAAACCAAAAAGGTCAATGGTGAGATCGTCAAGACTCGCAAGAAGACCGAGAAGGTCATCAATGTGGCTACCATTCGCGCCGCCTTGAGCAAGAATTTTCAGATCACTGGCCTGGAATCACCGCAGAAGGCGCGCACACTGGCCCTGTTATTGAGGGCCGGTTCATTGTCCACACCTATCGAGATTGTCGAGGAACGCACTGTGGGGCCAAGTCTGGGACAGGACAATATCAATCAGGGATTTGAGTCTGTGGTCATTGGCTTCATAGCGGTATTGATCTTCATGATTTTCCGTTACAAGGTCTTTGGCCTGATTTCCTGTATTGCATTGTTCGTCAATCTGATCCTTATCGTGGCGGCACTGTCGATGCTGCAGGCAACCCTGACACTTCCTGGCATTGCCGGTATTGTTCTGACAGTGGGGATGGCTGTGGACGCCAATGTGTTGATCTTTGAACGTATCCGGGAGGAACTGCAAATTGGCAGCACGCCGCAAATCAGTATTCAGGCCGGTTACCAGAAGGCCCTGTCAACGATTGCCGATGCCAATATTACCACCCTGATTGCAGCAGTGGTGCTCTACGGTTTCGGCACCGGACCCATCAAGGGTTTTGCCATTACGCTGGCCCTTGGAATCATCAGCTCCATGTTTACCGCCATCATGGGGACGCGGGCCATCATCAACCTGATCTATGGTGGCCGTAAAGTGGAAAAACTGTTGGTCTGATCATGCATAATACTATCAAAATCAACTTCATGAACAAGCGCCTGATGGCGTTTGGTATATCCGGTCTGTTTATCCTCCTGTCCATTGCCTCGTTGGCCTACAAGGGGCTGTCTTTCGGGATCGATTTTACTGGAGGAACGGTGATCGAGGTCGGTTACAAGCAACCTGTCGATCTGCAAAAGATCCGCCAATCCCTGGCAAATGCAGGATTCAAGGACATTACTGCCCAGTATTTCGGCAGCAGCCAGGATGTCCTGATCAGGATTGCCCCGCAGGAGGGTGAAAAAGGCGAATCAGGTGCCAAGATCGGCAGCAAGATATTGAGTGTGCTCCAGCAGGATGATGCTTCGGTACAGATGCGACGAGTGGAATTCGTCGGCCCTCAGGTGGGGGATGAGTTGAAAAATGATGGTGGACTGGCTGTACTGTTTTCCCTGATCGGCATCTTCATCTATGTCTGGACCCGTTTTGAGTGGCAGTTTGCCACCGGATCGATCATTGCCCTGGTCCATGATGTCATCATTACACTTGGGGTGTTTTCATTCTTTCAGATCGAGTTCAATCTGACAGTTCTCGCCGCCATTCTGGCCGTAATCGGATATTCCCTGAATGACACCATCGTGGTCTTCGATCGTATCCGCGAAAACTTCCGGGTCTACCGCAAGAAGACCCCCGAACAGATCATGGATCTGGCCATCAATCAGATGCTGAGTCGAACCATCGTCACTTCCCTGACCACCCTGATTGTATTGTTGACTCTGCTGTTTCTTGGTGGCGAAATCATCTTCGGTTTTGCACTTGCCCTGTCCGTGGGGGTAGTGGTGGGAACCTATTCTTCTATCTATATTGCCAGCGCCTCGGTCCTGGCATTCGGTATCAGTCGTGAGGCACTCCTGCCTCCCGCCAAGGAGAAAGAAGGCGAAGATGTCGATCTGAACCTGTACCGATAATTCATGGTGCAGAACAAGCCAGACATTAGAAAACTCCTTCAGGAAAGGATACTCATCATCGATGGTGCCATGGGCACCATGATCCAGCGGCACAATCCTACAGAAGAGGATTATCGCGGAGAACGTTTCAGAGACCATGCCTCCGACCTCAAGGGAAACAATGACCTTTTGAGCATTACCCGACCGGATATCATCAAGGGGATTCACCGGGAATACCTTGAGGCCGGTGCCGATATCATCGAAACCAATACCTTCAGTGGCACGTCGATTGCCCAGGCTGATTATAATCTGGAGTCGGCCGTATTCGATATCAACTTCCAGTCTGCCAGACTTGCCGCAGAAGCTGCAGCAGAGATGACCCTGGAAACACCGGATCGCCCACGATACGTGGCCGGGGTACTGGGTCCGACCAACCGAACGGCTTCCATCTCTCCGGATGTCAATGATCCCGGCTTTCGAAATATCACCTTTGAACAACTGGTCACGGCCTACACCGAAAATGTCGATGGCCTGGTACAGGGTGGCGTAGATATCCTGCTGGTTGAAACCGTGTTCGACACCCTCAATGCCAAGGCGGCCCTTTATGCCATCCGCCAATATTTTGACGAAAACGCCGTCGAGCTGCCGATCATGATTTCCGGAACGATCACCGATGCCAGCGGCAGAACCCTGTCGGGTCAGACGGCCGAGGCCTTCTGGGTTTCACTTGCTCATGCCCGTCCAATCAGCATCGGTCTCAACTGCGCCCTCGGTGCGAACGAGATGCGCCCCCATATCGAGACCCTGGCGAAAACTGCAAATGTCTTTGTCAGTGCCCACCCCAATGCCGGACTGCCAAACGAATTTGGCGGATACGATGAAACACCGGAAGAAATGGCAAGAATTCTGCGTGAATTTGCTGAAAGTGGTCTTTTGAACATGGTCGGAGGGTGTTGTGGCACGACACCTGATCACATTCGTGTGATTGCCGCAGCTGTCAGGGATTGCACCCCAAGGAAGATCCCTGAGCTGCCACCAGCCATGCATCTCAGCGGTCTGGAAGCAATGCAGATCAATGATGACACCTTGTTTGTCAATATTGGAGAAAGAACCAATGTCACCGGCTCGGCCCGTTTTCGTCGTCTGATCAAGGAAGAAAACTACGAAGAAGCCATCGCCGTCGCCCAGCAACAGGTCGAGGCTGGTGCCCATATCATCGATGTCAATATGGATGAAGGGATGCTCGATTCCAAGCAGGCCATGGTTCGTTTTCTCAATCTGATCGCGGCAGAACCTGAAATCAGCAGGGTGCCTGTGATGATAGATTCGTCCAAATGGGACATCATCATTGCCGGGCTGCAATGTCTACAGGGGAAGGGTGTGGTCAATTCGATCAGTCTCAAGGAGGGCAAGGACAACTTTGTCAAACAGGCTCGTGAAATCCTGCGTTATGGCGCTGCGGTGGTGGTCATGGCCTTTGATGAAACCGGCCAGGCAGATACCTTTCAGCGCAAGGTCGAGATCTGTGAGCGCAGTTATCATATCCTCACAGAGGAAGTCGGCTTTCCGGCAGAGGATATCATCTTTGACCCCAACATCTTTGCCATAGCCACCGGAATTGAAGAACATAACAACTATGCGCTGGACTTTATCGAGGCCGTCAAGGAGATCAAGGCACGTTGTCCTCACTGCCGAATCAGCGGTGGAGTCAGCAATGTATCTTTTTCCTTTCGCGGCAATGAGGTCATGCGTGAGGCGATTCATTCGGTTTTTCTCTATCATGCCATTCGCAATGGCATGGATATGGGGATCGTCAATGCCGGACAACTGACGATATACGAAGACATCCCAAAAGAATTGCTTGAAAGGGTTGAAGATGCCGTACTCAACAGACGTCCGGATGCCACCGATCGTCTACTGGAGATTGCCGAGGACCTCAAGGGACAGTCTCTGCAGGGCAGCAAAAAGGAGGATCTCGAATGGCGCAAGGGGACGGTTCAGGAACGCCTCACTCATGCCCTTGTCAAGGGATTGGTTGAATACATCGATGAGGATGTTGAGGAGGCACGTCAGAGCTATGATCGCCCCATCGAGGTAATCGAAGGCCCATTGATGGATGGGATGAACGTGGTGGGCGATCTGTTCGGGGCAGGCAAGATGTTTCTGCCACAGGTGGTAAAAAGTGCACGAGTCATGAAGAAGGCCGTTGCCTATCTGATGCCATTCATTGAAAAAGACAAGATTGGAGGTTCAACCTCCAATGGCAAGATTCTCATGGCAACCGTTAAGGGTGATGTGCATGATATCGGCAAGAACATCGTCGGGGTGGTGCTGCAGTGCAATAACTATGAGGTCCTTGATCTGGGCGTCATGGTTCCAGCTCAGCAGATACTGGATACGGCCAAGGCTGAAAACATTGATATCATCGGCCTGAGTGGCCTGATTACCCCCTCGTTGGAGGAGATGTCTCATGTTGCCAGCGAGATGGAGCGGCAAGGCTTCGATATTCCTCTCCTGATCGGTGGTGCAACCACTTCCCGTATCCATACGGCTGTAAAGATTGACCCCAACTATCACGGACCTGTTGTCTATGTCAAAGATGCATCTCGCGTCATTGACGTTGCCAACAAGCTGATGGATCCGAATAGCCAATCATCGTATATCAAGACAATAAAAGAAGAATATTCCCTGGCAAGAGAACGTCATCAAAACAAGCAGAGCGGCAAAAAGCATGTTTCCATCGAAACAGCTCGTAAAAATCCGACCCCTATTGACTGGGATTCATGGCATCCGGTCAAGCCCAGACAACTCGGCACACAAGTTTTCAAAGATATTGATCTTGGCGAGATTCTTCCGTATTTTGACTGGACACCGTTTTTCCGTTCATGGCAGCTTGCCGGAAAGTATCCAGATATCCTGTCAGACAAGTTGGTCGGGGAAGAGGCAAC
>RFGN01000551.1 GCA_003696645.1 Gammaproteobacteria bacterium
AGAAGCACGGGCGGGTGGTAGGCAAGGACAACACGGTGAGCTTTCGGAGCATGAGGCTGCAGATCCCTGCGGACCGGTATCGCTGCCATTACGTCAAGGCCAGCGTGCGGGTGCATCGCTATCCGGATGGCGGCATGGCCCTCTTCTATGGCCCACGCCTGCTCGCAAGCTACGACAGCACAGGCAAACTCAAGGAATCGCAGGCTACCGCAGGCCTGCAACGACGGGCTGGATAGGCCCACCACAAAGCGGACAACTCATGTGCTACAAAACCGGACAGGTCTATTTGTTGCTAACAAAACCTTGGCCAAAGAGTTGTGGAAAATCCTAAAGGAGCAAGATGGCTGCTAGTCTAGAGCCTAGTCAAAATAAGTTGCCCCCCGGAAATCGGGGGCCAACTTATTAAGGCATTAAAAGGACTAGTTGGTTTTCCAATATCTATAATCCACATACTGCTTGAGCACCGCGCCGGTCAGCGGATTAATCAGCTTGGTGGTCACCTTGTCCCTGCCCTTGCTTCCCGTTAGCGTCGGCGTGAAGGAGACGTTCTTTTGGTACACCAGCACCAGTTCGTCCGAACCATCCCCGTTGGCATCCTGAACCGAGGACTCAAACAGGTTTATCGGGCCCGTAGTCGCTTTCTGATTGAAAAAAGTGGTCTTCACGATCTTGCCGGTGCGCGGATTCACCAAGATCACCTTGCCCTTTTGCGCGAGGCCCGGACCACCTACGCCAATTCCAGTGGGGTAAGGTGACTCAACGAACGAACTGAACAGAAGATAGCTCTTGCCGCCGATCTTGACCGCGGTACGGGTAACCCATGGGTAGGCCCAACCAGGAAGCGTCATGCCCGCAGCATTAAAACTGAGGTCGACGGTCACAGGACCAGCAAGCCGTGTGTTCGTGTTCACGGATCGGATGTCGAACTTCTCCACTAACCCAATCCTGCCACTTGTTACCGCTACATTGCCATAGATATCCACCGGGGTAGTTACCGGATTATAGGAAACCGTGGATATGAGTCTGCCGCGCTCCGTTCCGGGTTTGGCAGGGTTGACTTCTTGAAAGTTGCTCATGCCACTATTTCCAGTCCAATCCATTAATGGTACAACTCCGCCTTGGGTGTTGCCAGCTGCAGATGCCAGGGAAGCCGGCAGAAGCAGCATGGACAGGCATGCGCCCCGTATGAAATGTTTTAGGGGCTTGACTAGAACAGGGGTTTTTCGAGCAGGATTTTGAGGATGGTTTTGTAGATATCCTGCCGTCTGTGATTGAATCTGAACTCAGTCTCCTTGA
>RFGN01000552.1 GCA_003696645.1 Gammaproteobacteria bacterium
ACTGAGAGGAGGGCTTCTTCTCTGCTGTGATAATTTTTTAGGAGCAGGTAGTTCGGGATCATGAAATATCCAGAGATCAGGGTGGTCACAAGAGCTACGACGAGGGAGAATCCTGTGAATTCCGGAATATTTGTAAAATTCGACAGTCTCGTGAGTTCATTCCAGGTTCCGAGAAACACGACGGGGTACATGACGGAGATCATCAGGAGCAGGAATACCCTTGCGTCCTCCTCGAATTTTGGCACTTCCTTCAGGAGGTCGTCCTTGAGTGGTCTGAAGTTCAGGGAGATGTTGTCGAGATCGCATGCCCGTACGCATTCCATGCACAGACCACAGTTCTGGTTGCTCTTCAGGCTTCCGGGGTAGACCATCCACGGGCATCCGAAGCTCTTGTCGTTTCCAAAGACGCAGTCCTTACTGTGGTGGTTCTTGCAGACATCTGTGCTCTTGACTCTGAGCTCGATGGGGTTCGTCAGAGAGTAGATGCCTATTGATCCCCCAATTGGGCACAGGTGTCTGCAGAAAGACCTCTCCCGATATTTCACTGCGGTGGTTATGCTTGTTGCAAGGAGGAGGAGAAGAGTGAGCGCAGTTAGACGTGGGTTTGTCGTCAGCTTTCCAGCGAAGATTGCAAAGAGGAAGAACAGGATATTAGAGAGCCACATGCCTTGGAGTTGGGTCGGAAAGAATCTCGGAGAGAGTTTAATTTTCTTACCGAGTGAGCCACCGAAGAATGATTTTCTCTGGATGTACTCCCCAGCAATTGGGATGGGGCAGACGGCACACCACAGTCTTCCAAAAAATGGGAGGAAGAGGATGACGAAGATTCCCCACCAGACAAGCCACACCCATATAGTTGCGAAATTTGCACTTCCGACGGGAGACCCGAAGAACCCGGTAAATATGGCGAGGCTGTATCCCATTGAGGTCAGCAGGAGGATGATTAACTGAACTGTGCGGGACTGGACAAGGGCACGGATCCATCTGAGTTGCAGGAGGTCGTAGGAGTACGCCATCAATTCGCCTCCACGACGTCCAGGATCTCGAGGGACTGCCTTCTCTCCCATTCTCGTTCTGCACTCAGAATTAATCCCGAGGTCAGGAGGACAAGGATGTAGGTGAGTACGATGTGCTGGACATTGGGGGATACGTAGAGCTTTCCGTTCATGTATGGGTGATAGCTACCACACGGGACATTGCACAGAAAGGCGAAAGTACCGGTTTTGTCAAGGGTGATAGCCACCTCGGATGGAGCTTGCACATTGACCTCGACGTCTATCCCCAGCTCTTGGATGTAGAACCCATGACGGGAGTCGTTGCTCTGCAGAATGAAGGTGATGGTGTCCCCTAATTTTGCGGTGATTCTGCTGGGGGTGAACTCGAACTGCTTTGCTTCAATGGTGATTGTCCGCACCTGTACTCGTGAATTCATCGCATCCAGAGTTAAGGAAATTGGGATGACTAAAAGTAGAACGGTGATAAGTCCTACTG
>RFGN01000553.1 GCA_003696645.1 Gammaproteobacteria bacterium
AGGGCATGTAGTTCAGGTGGCGTAGGATAGACAGAATGCTTACGCCAGGACGAACCCCAACCTTCTCCAGCGCCTCACCGGTGCCGCTGTTTACGCTCAACGGAACATATAAAGGTTTTGGTGTGCTACTACTCATCACGGACTATCTTCTTAACAGACTACCTTTTCAGTTGGGCTCTCAACCGTTGCAACGCCCAACCTATCTGTGCTGCCATCATCGCCCGCCGGGTTATCAAACAGGGACATATGTACCTGAGCAACAGTTGGGTGGAGCAGTTGCTCCGCAATCATCCTCACCACCTTCACGTTCACGGCGTTGCCGAGTGCCTTGTACGCTAGATGGTCTGATGCCGGAAGGTGCTTCAGGCTGTCTAAGCTCTGAAGCCGTGCACATTCCCTCTTCGTCATGTATCGCTTCTCCTCCTTCGTCTCGCCGACGATGGGAACCTGTGTCGTCGTCATGGCAATGAGGGACGGTGCCGTTGTAGGACATTTTACCCGGATCCCGGAGGCCCGAAACTGTAACACATGTTTCCAGATGTCACGTTCGCCCTCTTTGAAGTTCCACTCCAACTTTTGCAGGCTAGAAGGGAACGGCAGGATCTTCGGAATCCACTCGTCAATCCACGGCTTGAGTTCCTGGTATAAATCCCGATTCTGCTTGATGTACCGGATCTTCCACCTGGGGAAACGCTTCTGTGGTTTCTTAGCATACGATGGTAATGCATCCAGAATCTTGTTCTCCGGCACGTCCGCAAGCGGCACCCCGTGGCTTCCTCGTTGCTCACGTAGCCTCGCACGACCTGCTTTGGTCTTCATCATCTCATGTGGCGTAGTGTGCTCGTACTCGTAGGTGGCTCCAAATTCCATCGACCATATTGGGAACGACGGCATCCTCACTGGAAGTGACGGATACTGCTTCACGAATTCTTGCCATACATCGAGGCACTCGATGTAATGCGGCGGCAACTCTCGAACGTCCTCTGGAGCCTCATCCAGGATGGTCCGCAGATCAGGCTTTACATTAGTTGGCTCTGGCCAACAGAATCTGTCCAGCCCGTTCCGGCTACCCACGATGAAGATCCGGTCTCGGATCTGTGGGATACCGAACTGATGGGGCGACAGCCTCCTGCGGTCTACGTCATAGCCTTCCGACCGCAACTTTGCAAGGATTGCCTTGAAAGTACGCCCCTCATCGTGCTTCTCGATATTCGGAACGTTTTCCAGAATGAGATAAGTTGGCTGGTGATGGGCGACCACCTTAAGCACAAAATCAAAAAGATCGCCCCATCTTGGGCAATTGAAGCCTAACTGATCTCCAGCCTTGGAGAACGGCTGGCATGGGAAGCCCGCACAGAGAATGTCGTGTCTAGGGATACATTCTATGGGTACTTCGCGGATATCCCCTTTGGGCCGGATCCCGAAATTTTTCTCATATAGATCTCGTAGTTTTTCATTGATCTCGCTCGCGAAAACGCAGTTATGGCCCAGTTCTGAGAGGGCAAGGTGAAACCCTCCTAACCCAGCGAAGAGATCAACAAACTCCATTCTGGTAGCAATAGTTTTGGGAGGAAAAAGAGCTACAAAAAAAGCCAGCCGCCAATCCATGCGCGAAACGCGACCGGCTGTCGCCCCGATGTATTGGGGCAATTAACCGACGCGAAAGTACAACCGCTGAAGGATCTCTGTCAATCAGCCTCATCCATGCAGTCCTCCGACCCCTGCTCAACATTTGGAGCGCCTGCCACGTAATCTAATACTTGGCATGGGTAGCCCCCGAACTGCCCGGCCTAAGCCGACGGGGCCGCCAGATAGTCCAATCCAAGCCCGGCCGACTTCAGGAGCGTCGCCTTCTCGACAACTACCAGCATGTTAACTGGCTGTTTGCTTGAAATCCACTCGCGCTTAGCCAGGCGGCGGATACGCGTGTGCAGAGACACGGGCGATCGTACGCTGAACTTTACCATCGTTCTGCCATCCGGTCACAGTCGTTTACCCCCGGCCCATCTGCCGGGCCAGTTCGAAGTAGCCCTCGCGGATCATCGCCTTCACCTCGTCCATGAGCACGGCGTGCACGGTCTTGTGCGGCCAGAGCACCGGGCCGATGACGCGGAAGTCC
>RFGN01000554.1 GCA_003696645.1 Gammaproteobacteria bacterium
GCGGGCGCTGGCGCTCGAGCCGAAGTTCGTCGTGTGTGATGAGCCGGTTTCCGCTCTTGATGTGTCGATCCAGTCACAGATCCTGAACCTGCTGGCGGACCTGCAGGATGAGTTCGGCCTGTCGTACCTTTTCATCGCACACAACCTCGCGGTCGTCGAGCACTTCTGTGACCGCGTGGCGGTGATGTATCTTGGACGTATCGTTGAATTAGCTGATTGTGACACGCTTTACCGCAACCCGATCCATCCTTATACGCGAGCACTGCTCAGCGCCGCCCCCAACCCGGACCCCAAGGGACGAAAACAACGCATCATGCTGGAAGGTGATGTTCCTAGCCCGATCCACTTTTATAAAGACAAAGACAAATCCATGTCTTCTGATCTATCGGCTGGGCCCGCTGAACGCACCGAACACGGCGTCACCTACATCTCACGCCAGAGCTTGCTGGACCGTCCCCCCTTGAAAGAGGTGCCGGGAGAACCGGGACACTTCGTATCCACACACGGATTTTCTAAGTAAATATCCTGGCAGCGAGGGATAAAACCCGTTACGCGCTGCGCTCCGGCGGAAAGTTGAAAATCCGTCCAAAGCGCCGGCATAAATGAGGCATTGGATCAAGATGGTTGGTCCGCCAGGCTTGCTGACTGGATGGCGGCAGCTCCTCTGGGATAAATCGCCCTCGTAACAGCGTCTTGACAAGGCGTCGTGGAGACACACCGAAATAGGTGCATGGACCCGTCTTGGCTGTGATCGGCTGGCTGATGCGTTCCCCCCCCGGGTCACACGAATAAGCAGGTCGGGGAAATTGACACCGGCCCAGTAGGACCAGATAAGCGACCCCCAGAATCGGGGATTGAACTCGATCGCGTATACCCGACCCTGCTCATCATATCGCATGTACATGTGTGCCACGCCGTGATACCCGCAAGCCTCCACGATGCGGCCAGCCACCTCTAAGACCTCTTCATTATCAAGAAAATGCAGTGTGCCGGGCGAATCGTCGTCTTTCTGCTGAATCGACCACGCGACTATTTTCCCATGATCTGCAAGAAGACTGATGTCGATATCTCGCCCCGCCAGGTATCGCTGGATCAGGTACGGGCCGGGACGCTTCCGCTGAATCTGTGCATAACCTGATACCAGATCTGCATGCGTATCCGCACGCCAGATCCCCTCCCCGTTCTCACCTTCGACTGGTTTGGCAAGCACAGGGAAATCAATAACCAGCTTCTCAAGGTCGTGTGCATCCTTCACCCGAAATGTTTCCGGCGTAGGTAGATCGTGTTGCCTGAGAAACTGGTAAAAGGTCCACTTATTGTGTAGCCGGTCCAAGGTGGTCGAATCCGGCAGGGCGCATACCTGCGCTTCGTGGATCGTGTCACGCGCATGGACCAGCGCGCGCGTCGTGCGCATGTCGGCTGGGATAACCATGTCGATATCATGACGAGAACAATAAGCGTTTAACTCATCTGTGAACCGCGGATCTCCCTGCATCAGAATCATTCGATCCCAACAGGTAAAAAACTTGCAATGGCGGGACCATCGTGTGGGAGACCACTGGTCGTCACAGATCAGATGTACGTCATACCCGGATTCACCCAAACAGGTGACCAGATGGGATCCAAATAAATCAATCGTAGATAGAACAAGAACCCGCATACCCAGCCTTATCATCACGTGTCGCGTATGCTGGACTTCGACGATGATCAATCCACCGGAACACCGGAAAGCGCCTCATTCATCTGCTTGTATGTCTTATGATCCTGCACTCTCACGGTCAACTCAAGGCCGCCCTTAAGGATCTGATAGTCGATGATACGCGCCCGGCGACGGTGTTCCAATTCAATCACAGGCTTGATCTCGATCCGCTGCAGCTTGGCGAGCCATTCCCCCACCTGTTCGGCCCGGTAGTCACCACCCGATTTCTCACGCAGGTATTCCCCAATGGTCTCGGCGGGAACGGGCAACCGGCCGACAAGAAAACGCCTGAGCGTGATTTCCGCCATTCCATTGTCCAGAATGTTCACGTCGAACTTGCCCGAGATCACAGCGCTGAGCTTGCCCGCATCGAGTTTGAAGGCCATGACCAGCTCGCCGTCATCCACAGTCACCATTGGGTTCTGGATTTCTTCGGGCTTGATGTAGCCCCGTTCCTGCATCCATTCATCAAGTCTGACCTGCACGATCGCAACCATCTCTTCGTTATTAAGGGTGATCGTCTGTGTGGTATCGATGGGAACGTCTTCGGGCTTGACGGGTGGGGCCTTGGGGGTTTCCTCCAGGTTCTCTGCGTCTTTCTGCTGATCCGTGCCC
>RFGN01000555.1 GCA_003696645.1 Gammaproteobacteria bacterium
GATGTTGAGCTTGCCATAAAATTACTTAGGGCGAGTGCCCGTTGTTATGCGTTTTCTGAACATTATTCGCTGGGACGCTTGGATGCCGCTAAATACCACCGGATAACAACAACTCGGAGGGCCAACATATGCCTCAAACTCTCGTAAGCCAAACGTCTGTAGTCGGGGACTACCCGGACGTAGTATTCCCACTAAGTGATACTAAGCGGACTTTCCATTTTGATCCTTCGCAAGATGGGTTCACTGGATCAATCACTATTCTTGGGAGTCACGTATCAATTCCGGGATCTGCTGACTATGTTCCCCTGTTCACTGTAACGTTCACCAATCATCGCACGAACTTGGTGCTGGAAGTGGAAGCAGATTACCCATATGTCCGGGCACGCATCACCTCGGCAACTTCCGGCTCAATCTCGATCTATGGGGAATCCTCAAAGAACAAGCCAATCGGGAATACCGGCACCCCCAGCAATTATACCGCACTCGTGACTTCTTCTCTGCGGGTCTATGGGACCGGCGACTCGTTCTATATCTCGGCCGCCTCGGTTCCCCAGTTTACCACTGATGACATCTTCTACAGCAAGAACCCCAATTTCACCCTGACGGACGTGCTGGATGGTGGTAACGGGGCTGCTGGCAAGCAGGACAAGATCGGCAATGTTACAGCAAAGGACGCCGATCTCAACTTGCTAACTGGTATGTCAACCTATGGGCTGACCGCAGATGATCTGAAGAAGCTCGCAGACATCTCGGTTACTGCTCAGGAGATCAACCATCTTACGGGTGTAACCACGGATCTTCAGCCGCTCATCAGCAGCCTGCAAGCATCCATTCCGGCTGATTTTGCCAGCCTCACCGTGTCGGCGGCCACTCTCAATACATTCTTCAACGCTACTGTGAGTGCTACCATTTCTGATCTCAACAAGCTGAGTGGGATCCAGTCAACCGCCGCTGATCTCAACGTGTTCGCTGGCACCGCAGGAACCTTCACAGCAGCTGACCTTGCCAAACTCGGTAACATCACTTCCAGCGCTACCGAGTTGAATGCACTCGATGGCTTCACCGGGACTGCTACTGATCTCAACAAGATCGTTGGCCTGACATCCTCAGTTGGTGATCTGAACGCTATTCAGGGGCTCTCCGGGACTGGCGTCACGGCTAATGAGATGCAATACCTGTCAGGGCTCTCAGAGAACGTTCAGGCAGCCCTCAACAGCATCCCATCGCTGACTGGCCTCACGTCAACCGTGGCAGATCTGAACCTTTTGACTGGGGCTTCGGCTGGCACTGGGGCCTATGCTGGCGGTCCTATTACTGCCTCGGAGATTGCATACCTGAATGGTCTGACTGGGAATATCCAAGATCAGCTCGATGCCAAGCGTGACAAGTCCGTAACCATCGGGATCAACGAGATTACCGGCTCGACGATCACGATTACTGAGCTTAACAGCCTGTCGGGTGTTACCAGTAATATCCAGACCCAGATCGATAACATCGGGCTGAATTATCTAAATCTGAGTGGTGGTCAGATGACCGGGACAATCAAGCTGGCCAATGGCACTGCAACTGCGCCAGCAATTGCCTTTGCCGCTCCTGATGACCAGACCGGGATGTATCTCGATTCTGCCGGTTCGATGACATTCGCAGTGACCGGCACGGATACGGCTCGGATCAACGCAAATGGTTTCTCGATTCAGTCAACGGCCGCTGGTAAAGATCCTCTGCTAAGGAAGGGGAATACCTCAGCCCTTGCATCTCCATCATTCTCGTTCGTGGGTGATGATGATACCGGCTTGCACCGGACAAGTGCCAACACCGTCGCGCTTGTTGCTGGTGGGTATGCCATGTATAAAGCTGATAGCGATGCTCAAGTCATCAACATCGGCGATCCAACCCTTTCCATCGATCCGGTCATTCATTTCAAAGGGAAACCCGATGTTGACCAAATGCTTGCCAATGTCGTAGTAGACGCCACCGCTACCGGCAAAACCACCCTATACAAGGTTCCAACTGGCCGGACTTGTATGATCACAAAGATCATGGTGGTTCTGGATAACGTGGCAGGTTTCAC
>RFGN01000073.1 GCA_003696645.1 Gammaproteobacteria bacterium
GCGCACTGTATCGTTGTTGCGCCAAGCACGAACCATGTCGGGAATCAGCCGGTCTTCCGACCAATCACCTCCTCCGATGACATTGCCTGCGCGGGCTGTTGCCACACCGATCCGCCGCTTTTCATCGTTAAAAAAACTGCGCCGATAGGCGCTCGTGACTAGCTCAGCACATGCCTTGCTGCTGGAATAGGGATCAAAACCACCCAAAGGCTCATATTCTCGATATCCTTCCTCTCGCTCGCGGTTTTCATAACACTTGTCACTGGTAACCACCAAGACATGTTCAACGCTTGGCGTCTGCCGCACCGCTTCCAACAAATACACGGTACCCATGACATTGGTCTCATAGGTGAACACAGGTTCACGGTACGAACATCTAACCAAAGGCTGGGCCGCCATGTGGATCACGATGTGCGGGGTACCCTGTTGCATTGCACGGGCCAACGATTCGGCATCACGCACATCCGCTCGTTCGTCTGAGACCAGAATGTCTTCTATCCGGGCCGTTTCAAACAGACATGGACTAGTTTCGGGATCGAGCGCATAGCCATGCACCTGGGCACCCAAACGATGCAGCCAGAGTGCCATCCATCCTCCCTTGAAACCGGTGTGGCCGGTGAGAAACACCCGTTTTCCTCGCCAGAACTCGGGCTTCATGATCACCACACCCTCCAGGGAGCTTTTCCGGACTCCCACAGCGACTCCAAATGTATTTTGTCCCGCAATGTATCCATGGGATGCCAGAAACCGGTATGACGCCAGGCAGACAGCTGTCCCTCGGATGCCAATCGCTGGAGTGGCTCGGCCTCCCATACACATTCGTCACCGCTAAGGTAGTCAAAGACTTTTGAAGACAAAACAAAATAGCCGCCGTTGATCCAGTAACCATCCCCCTGCGGTTTCTCTTCAAAGCCAGTAATACGATCCCCATTCATGTCCAAGGCGCCAAAGCGCCCGGGCGGTTGCACTGCGGTAACGGTAGCAATGGTGTTATGCTTATGATGGAACTCTATTAAGCGCGTAATATCCACATCCGCCACACCGTCCCCATAAGTGAAGCAAAATACTTCTTCTCCTTGCAAATATGGCTCCACCCGTTTCAGCCGTCCGCCGGTCATGGTCTTTTCTCCGCTATCAACCAGGGTTACTTTCCATGGTTCAGCTGTCTGCTGATGCACCTGCATGGAATTGTCCCGCATATCAATGGTCACATCCGCCTGGTGCAAATAGTAGTTTGCAAAATACTCCTTGATCATGTAGCCCTTGTAGCCAAGACAGATGATGAAGTCATGAATGCCGTGGGCGCTGTAGACCTTCATGATATGCCAGAGGATCGGGCGTCCGCCAATCTCCACCATGGGCTTTGGCTTCAAATGTGTTTCCTCGCTGATGCGTGTGCCAAA
>RFGN01000556.1 GCA_003696645.1 Gammaproteobacteria bacterium
AAGCTCAGACACAGTATGGCAACCAGTGTGGCCTTGAGCGGCTCCGCCACCGTCGTCATGCAAAACAGGCTGCCGAGACAGATCAGCAGCAGGGAAAAACCAAGCCAGTGGATATGCGAGACCTGCGCCAGAATCTGTGGCGGCAGGGAATCATCCTTCATCGACATGGCGCCATGATGCATGCCGGGCATTGACATGCCTTCATGGTGCATGCCTGCTTCCATACTCATGCCAGCAGGCTGATCGGCCACCGTTTCATCATCGAGATCCAATTCCTCTTCCACAAATCCCTGCTCGGCAATCGCGGCCTTTTCGGCCGGATTCAGGGCCTTGTTGCCATAGTGATCTGCGATCTTCTGCGGGGTCATGCCCACCGCCAGCTTGGCATTCATGGCGGCAGCCAGATAGCCACAGGACAGGATCAGTACAAAGCCGGTAAACAGGATCTTCCAGGAAAGCGGCAGTCGCGCCAGTCGAATTTGTGTCATTTTCGTGTGTTACCCCAACAATGAATGGTTGGCTTCAAGGCCGCACCAGAGCACCGCAATCGTTCAACAACGTGTCATGTGGCACTTCAGGGTCTCTATATAATAACAGCTGCCAAGCTCCATGCTTTGCATGGCCGCCATTATTTTTTCATATTGATTCGGATCGAGCGGGAGCTTCTCGTCACAGATATGTTCGATCAGCATCCCCATCCCCAGATGACATTCGTTGTACTTGTTGACGTAGGCGGCAATCTCTTCATACAGCGCTGTATCAACCAGATTCCTGCTTGCTTCCAGGGCCATATTGCAGCGTTTGATCAGATCCCTGTTCCCATCCGTATTCATGCGATCGCATGTGTTCTTGGTAGTCATTCAAAAAAGCCGGATCAGCAGCCCAGTAGGCAAGGCCGCTGATCCGCCAGAGACAAGCTTGCTATTTGGGATCGTGCGTCATCACCCACAGCACGGCGCCGATCTCGTGACCGACCTCCTTGCCGTCATGCTGCATGGGTTCTCCTTCATTCAGCGCGGCAAAGCCCCACCAGCCAGATTTCGGCATCGCATAGGTGAATACGCCATTGGCATCGGCCTTGACCACCTGGGTGATCATCGGATCGGCGTCGGCATGTGCACCACCGGGTTCATAGTGCTCGACTTCGACCTCGGAAAATGGTACCGGTTTGCCATCCACCTTGACGATGCCCTGAAAGACATTGCCGGTATACAGGCCATAGGGGCGGGTCAGTGGCACGATCTCGGTCTTGAGACCCACCTCTTCGTCCCAGCCCTCTTCCAGACCGAAGCCATTCACTACCACCTTGGTGTAGTGGACGATATAGCTCTCCTCGGCAGGCTCCCAGTAGGGTTTGGGCTGGATATAAAAAATATAATCGCCAGGCTTGCGCAACTTGAAGCTGGCCTTGAAGCCATCGCGCTTTTTGCCATTGGAATCGGTGTACTTGACCGACTTTAGGCTGGACAGCAGATCCTGCTTCTTGCCATGCGCCATCACACCAAATTTTTCCGGTGTGACCATGTTCATGCCATGCCCTTCAAACGGATGCCAGAACTTGATCTCCAGGTTGAGCTTGCGGTTCTCCTTCTGCCCCACCATGTCATCGGAAGGCAGGATCATCTGGAAATGGGCCTGGGCGGCCTGCATGCCACCCAGCAACAGCCCCAGCCCGCACAGGCCGGAGCGAAACATACTACTTGTTGATTTTTTCATACGATTCTCCAATATCTATGAAGGTTACATATTGACCTGGGCACGCACGCCGTAAACCGTGACCGTATCGGCCGTGGCATCCCCACCGTTATTGCCGATGATCTGAATATCCGGTGTGACGGTAAAATGATCAGAGATACCAAACTTGTAGTAGAGTTCCCAGTGGGTCTCGTCATCCGGGTTGGTCAGCCCGGCAGCCGTTGTGACGGCAGTATTGTTGTTGACATTGATACTGCCGTAACCGATCCCCAGGACATCGTCATCATGTCCCCACAGCGAGCCCTGCAACGAGGCCCCGAGGCTCCAGGCCGTCTCAACCACGTTTTCCTGTACCTTGTCATCCTGACTGGAATAGCGGGCAAAGACACCGAGGCCATCCGTCAGTTCCTGGTCGAAGCTCAAGCCCCAGGCGGTATTGTCGGTGGATGCACCACTATTGATGTTGGTATAACGGCGCCCGTCCTGGATCACAAAAAAACGGTAGTTGCCATTCTCGACGGGCTTGATATTCACCTGCAGGGCGCCATAGGGCCGATCGATGATTGCGTCAAAACCGGAGCTATTGCCGTTGGCGATCACTGCCGTGACATCAAACAGGTCGGCACTGTAGGTGCCGGCCAGTCCCGGACCATAATAGCGGTCCAGTTCGGCAAAATTGCTGCCTGCGGTACGGGTAAAGATACCGGACAGAAACTGGTCGGTCTCGTCGTTGGCATAGGCGTTGTCATCGGTCATGCTGTGCACATCGAGCTTACCGAAATCGACGGTCAGGGCCCCATCCAGATATTCGCCCTCATAATAGAGTTGAGAGATATTCGGAGAGTTGAGGTCCGTGGCGCCAGTAGCCGATGACGTCACATCGGTGACAAATGCATCATAGTTGGCCGTGGACAACGAACCAAGACGACCATCGACCCCGTCTCCGTTTCCTGCCTCGAAGGCGATCACGGCCTGACCATTTTCACCGACCGGGGCGGTAAAATTCAGATCCAGGGTATAGGTCAAGTCGGCACTGTCATTATTGGACCCATCGGTACCCTGAAAATACCAGGTCATGCCACCATCGATCTCGATTCCGCCTACCTCGTGCGGAATCATATGACCACCGTCACCTCCCTCACCTTCATGCGCCATCAGGACCGGGCTGTTCAGACCAATGGCAGCCAGGACTGCCCCTGCAAGTACTCTGTGCTTCATTCTCTTCCTCTTTTTTTAGTTGATAATTTCAAATCGTTTCATGTGTGATCATGCTCATGAGGTTCACCGGCATGACCTTCATGGTCATGGCCATGATCCTGCATCTCATCCGCGCCGTGTTCATGGGATTCGGTCGCGGCATGATCGTGGGTATGGCTGTGACTATGGCCGTGGCTGTGCACATGCTCATGGCTATGGGAATGGGTGGTGCCATCGGCATGGGTATGCTCGTGGTCGTGCTCGTGGGTATGTTCATGATCATGCTCGTGCTGATGTTCATGGGTATGCTTGTCTGTCATGCCATCTCCTCCGGAGTAATCAAAGTACAAAAAAAGCTACGGGTAGCGCCCCAACGGTTGGCAAACAAGTGAAAAAGGGGAAAAAACACTTGACCGCCGGGGAGGATACCGTAGCACTAAAATAAACTTGGTGTTACATTAGCGTGGCAACACGGCCTTGTCAACCCTTTGTGATATTTTTTTTTATTTCGTGTTACCAATCGGGTGATCGGGGTCATGAAACCCATGATCCACGGGTGATCCACGACAGGACACATGCCGTGACAGTCAGACTGAAAGGCACCCGGATTTTGAGATATTTTCTAATGGGCGTCCTGTTCTTGCAGGGATGCCAGTTTCTTTTCCATTCTCACCATCAAGCCCTCAAACCCTTCATGGTCGATGATGCTGCGGTAACTGCTGCGGTAGTTTCTGACCAGACTCACCCCCTCGACGTTCACATCATAGATCAGCCACTGATCATTTTTCAACCGCATCCGATAACGTATCGGAATGTTCTGTGATGCGGATACAACCTCGGTATCAATGATTGCCCTTTTGGCTTCGACCTTTTCTGAAACAATCCGGACCCGTTCGCCCGAATAGGCCTTCAACTTGTTATAGTATGCGGCCTTCAACAGACTTGAAAAGGCCGTCACGAAACGGCTTCGCTGCGCATTATTCAACTTTTTCCAATTTGTCGCCAATGTCCTTCTGGAGATGGCTCTATAATCAAACCGCTGATCGATCGCCATCAGGATCTGTTTTTTTTTGACAATATCGCTCTTGGAGGCCACATTCAGTGTAGCCAGAATCCGATCGATCGTGGCCTGTAGCTGAGCCTGTGGAGAGGGGCCAGTCGCAATTGAAAAGGGAGCATATAAAAACAGACCCAAAAGAAGAATAGGTAGAAAATATGTTTTTTTTGGCATTGCGGGCCTCCTTGCCTGCAGCACAGTATTATTGCCTGATCTTTGCCTC
>RFGN01000557.1 GCA_003696645.1 Gammaproteobacteria bacterium
CCTTTATTTTCTAAGATAAACCAAGAAAGCAAAGGAATAGCGGAGAGGGTGGGATTCGAATCGTCGACCTTGTTCTGTGACCAAGCAGGGCCATTCGGGCGACACAAGTAGAATGGAGTCATCGACTTGCAGTGTTCGTTTTGTCACGGTTCGTCACGGTCTCATGGCGATATGTAATCCGCCGGATGGGGAACATCTGGGGAACCTGACCACGTCAGAGCGGAGATTCTGACATTCTCCGCCCGTACAAGTTGGCGTGGCACTGATGGACTATCATAGATGACGTTGGCACAACAACTGACAACAACTGTGACAGGTCAACACGCACACATCTGATTGTAAGACGGTTCTGTAAGATTTATAGATGTCAATCTGTGTATTGAGGGCTGTCCAAACGGATTAATATCTCATCTATACGTGTCATCAAAGGGCGTGCATCCGGCCAGGCTGAATAATGCTGCGTAAGCCCGGAATATCGCTGCTGGCTGTTATCGAATGTCGTTACATGGCCGTCGGTGTAGGCCGCGTTAATAATGCGTTCATTGTGATTGGTCGCTTCAGGCATGCCGGGTGGGCCATGTCGATTTACATCGTAATACATTGCTGTTGCTCTCTCTCCGGCACTATTTACGCCTAGACTGTCCAGCTTGTCATATGTAGTTTCATCCAGAGCTCGGTACATGTAACCTGACAGGACGAAGTCAGTCCTAGACCCTATCAACTCCACTTGCCCTTCATAGGCTTCGGGTGTGTCTGTGCCAGGACAGAAAAGGATGTCATAGGTGTGTATATAGCCTTCTATCAGGATTCCCTGTGCGTTGTAGTCGGCGTCTGGCAGAAATGGTTGGGGCACCCAGACAATATTACTGGCCAGAGTGGCCCACGTTCCTTGCCCGGAAGGGTCCAGCGGCCCGAGCGTATGATCCGGCCCCCGCGGGATGGCGCCGTCGTAATCCGTGGCGTATGCTGCTGTCCCTAGAACGATCTGTTTCTGATTGGACGCACACTTGATTATCAGCGCGGTATTACGCGCAGCGCTTAATGCCGGCAGGAGAATCCCCACCAGCAGGGCAATGATGGAGATGGCCACCAGAAGCTCGATCAGGGTAAAACACCGGCTTTCAACTCGGCGGTGGATCTTGTGGCCTGTTATGAAACACACAATCATCTCCGGGAGCGCATGCTACGAGTTTCCTAACCAAGCCGCCGTATCTGAAAACCAGTTCGCCGCGGCTATTGACCGCAAGTTGTTGGTAAATCCGCTTGGAATAATCCGCAGCAGTGTGTGTGCTGAGATGACATCTTAGCGCTGCCTGCTTGATACTGTCTCCCTGTAGCAGGCATATCAATACATCCCGAACTCGCACAGGCAGATCGAGAACTGAGGGCTTCCCTATCATGGCAAGCCTTGTATTCAGATGGTGGTACAGTTCACGGTGCAATATCCAGAGCAGACGCTTGCTCCTGACAGGGTATGGATTGGATTCTCGTCTGGGGTGTACGACAAAAAGATTCGTCACGCCACCCATATGGCGGCTAATGGATGCGATACAGTCATAATGCAGATGGGCCTGATGGATATAGTCATACACCGTCATCTGTTGCCAATCGGCTTCGTCGGCAGCCTGATGAGCCGATATCGTGATCAGCTGACATGGCGAAGTGAGCGCTTGCGTCAATAAAGGATTCTCTTCCGGATCATCGTCACGACTGTAGGCTTCAAAACTGGATTTAGCCTTCTCGTCCCTCCAACCGACGGCAACAGTATGTTGAGCTAATTGGCCATTGCCCAACCGATTCGGGCTGAGCTCAGCTAATAGAACCACTCCATCCCCGACTAGTTTTTGGATGCTGAATGCCAAATGCTGTCTCCACAGCAGCGGATCAGCGCCCAGTTCCAAACATTCACCGACAAGCAGAAAAATACGGCGCAGTTGGTTCAAGCTTGGCCTGCTTCTTCTCGACACATGACTGTCCTGTTATCAGGTATTGAGAGGAAATGAACACTTTTAATAACTTTTAAGTGACAGTAGTAACCACCAACAAGAAAAGATTGATCCATTTTAATGCTGATCTGGATCTTTTCAATCTGAAATACCCCTGTTTATGGGGGTTGTTGTCAACAAATGTTGACGTAGTTTGGGCAGAGTGGTTGGAAGCCTTTCCGGGTGCAGGAAACGGACTAGTGTTCAGTCTAAGAGAGGGGACCATGCAACAGTAATGGAATATTCATATCTGTTCATCCTCTTTATCCCCGGAGGTCGTCATGTACCTTTTTTCGAGATTATGCAATACTTTGCCCTGCTCAATACTGTTTTTCTTGACATATTCGGTGTCAGCCGGCCTGTTAAGTCAGGAGGATTTCAGCTTTACCGGGCCGCTGACGTCTAACGGTTGGACCGCACACAGTGCGGCGGGTAGTAAAACGATTCTGTCTGATGGCAATGCCGCCACGCTTCGCCATGGAGCCGGAGCGGGCGAAGATGTCAATCGGACTTTTACTCCCCGAAGTGCCAACGATAAAACCTATGTGCTTTTTCATGTCGATGTCTTATCCACTCCAAGTATCTCCAATGGCGATTTAGATGCCAACGGCCTGTACTTCGCTCACTTCAAGGATGCCACCACAAACTTCCCGGGGCGGGTGTTTATCACCAATCCCGTGGCCGGCGGAGATTTCAGCTTCGGTATCGAAGCCAATGATTCCTCCGTCGATAAGGTCTGGGCATCTGACTTCAGTTTTGATACGACGCAAATAGTTGTCATGGCATACGACGGCAACACCGGTAAGGCTGAGCTGTGGATCAACCCGACCAATGAGGGATCAACCAGACTTGTCACAGCTAACGCAAGCACCGGTCAATTGGTTGAGTCTTTCGCTCTTAGGCAAAGCAGTGACTACACCGGTGACATGCTTATAGACAACATAGCGGTCGGCACGGACTTTAACAGCGTGTTCTTCGTCTGGGACGGCAGCACCGGCGACTGGGACGATGACGCCCGCTGGCTCGGAGGCGTCGAACCGACCATCAACGACGACGTGACCATCAACAGCGGTACGGTCAGCGTCACGCTCGCAGGTGAGACGGCCAAAAGCATCACGTTGAATGGGGGTATGCTGATTGTTGACGGGGGTAATCTGCAGACACCAGGTGGAGGGCTGGACGGTCTGTTTCTCAGCTCAAATATGACCATTCAGAACAGTGGATCGGTCTCAACTGATCGAGTCCGTGTAAGTGGCGCAAGCACTCTGCTGATTACAGGGCCCTCTTCCCAGCTGTTCGCTGATCGTGCGATCCATGTAGGTGAAAACACACCCGGCAACCTGACGGTCGATGCCGGTGCCACCGTGCTGTTTAACGACCCACTCGACCAGACCTCCATCAAGATTGCGGCAAACCCGGGTACCGACGGATCCACCATGACCCTCAGGGGCACGAATACAACGCTTAACAGCAACGGAGCACCTCTGGATGTCGGTTTTAGCGGTGAAGGTCATCTCCTGATTGAAGATGGGGCCGTGGCCATCACCGCTGAAGGGGTCATAGCAAACCAGCCAACAACACTTACAAGCACAGCAACGATTACTGGGATCGGGTCACGATGGGACATCACCGGCAGCAACCAACGGCTTGTGGTTGGAGACGAAGCCCAGGGGATGGTGTCAATCGCCAACGGCGGTATCATCACTGTAAGCGGAGACGGAAATATCGCGGAATCAGCGGGTTCCTCGAACAGTCAGATTACGATTACCGGTGCCGGATCTCGCCTTGACGTAACAGGTATTACCCGCGTCGGTTTCAATTCCACCGGATTCCTTCTGATCGAGAACGGTG
This sequence comes from Gammaproteobacteria bacterium, assembly GCA_003696645.1. Lineage (GTDB taxonomy): Bacteria > Pseudomonadota > Gammaproteobacteria > J025 > J025 > J025. The sequence continues at coordinate 3,837 of RFGN01000557.1, forward strand.
GGATGGCAACATCAACAGGAGGGATTGTCACTATCGCTGATCAACCGGGCAGTAATGGGTCAACAGCCACCATTCGTGGTGCGAATTCCTTATGGGATTTAACCGGACAGCGACTCAACGTCGGGGATGATGACGTAGGCTTTATGGTTATTGAAAATGGTGGACGTGTAGAAACCGACTTTGGTGTAATTGGTGATGATCCCGGTGGCTCAGGTAGCCAAGTTACCGTTACCGGTACCGCATCGCGTTGGAACCTGGCAACACAATTAAATGTGGGTGACAATGGGGCCGGATCAATATCAATTGAGTCCGGTGGTATGGTAGATGTAGCGGGCATTACTGTAATTGGTAATGCTGGGAGCGGTGATGCTACGGTGAGGGGAGCGGGGTCACTTTTAGCAGCCGCAGATTTATTGACCGTCGGCTGGTCTGCACCGGGTATTCTGAGAATCGAGCAGGCGGGAGTGGTCAACACCAACTCCCTACAGACTCATTCCCTGGTCATCGGAAGAGCCCCAGGTAGTGATGGCAGTTCTGTCTACGTACAGGATGCCGGGTCTTTACTGGACGCCAACGGATTCGAGCTATCGATTGGGAATCATACTGACGGGAATCTGTTTATCCAAAACGGTGGCGAGGTTAAGTCCGGCACCACCACTATTGGAGTGTTTGCCGGTTCCGCAGGCAGCAATGCGACCATAGATGGCATGGGCTCGATGTGGAACGTAGCGGGTGACCTGACCGTTGGCAACGGGGCGACCGGATCGCTTGACGTTGTGCAGTCGGGTGAACTGGTCGTAGCGGGGAATCTGCAGGTGTCCATCGGTGTAGCAAACTTTGACGCACTAGCGGACGTCCAGCTTGGGAGCCTGACGGTCCGACCCTCGACTTCAAATTCGGGCGGCATCACGATTTCGGGCGGCGCCACAGTGTCTACGGGCGGTTCAGTCGTGATCGACAGCACCAACACACTGTCGGCCGGCGAGGTCACTGTAATCGGAGCGGGGTCGTCGCTGGATGTTGGATCAACATTGACAGTGGGTGCCCCCGGCGCGACAGGTATGCAAGGGAATCTGGAAATCTTGGGCGGGGCATCGTTAACCGTCAGTAAACAGCTCATCATCGAAGACGGCATTGTTACTTTATCCGGTAGTGACAGCACGCTCACAGTCGAAAGGCTTATCCGTGATTCACCCGAGGAGTATTTTGACTGGTCTAGCGGAACTCTGGAGATCACGTCGACGCATTTTGGGATCACGATCGATGAGAGCCAGGACAATCCGCTTAATAATAAGAGTTCCGGTGCCAGCAACGGGCAAGCGCCTGACGACCCCGGGATACCGGGCAATCAGGCGGACCGCCTTATCTTGTCTGACAACCAGCGCAACCTGATCGTCAACCGTAAAACCACCATCGACGGCGACAAAGGCCTTACGATAAGCGGCGGTTTGCTGCGCACTGCAAGCGTAGAACTGATAGATGGTACCATGAATACCACCCCCCCACTTATCTTCAACAGCGGTACCCTGGAGCTGACCGAGAGCGGTATCACGATAGGTAATCAGGGCTTACTAAACGAGAATGAAACTACTATCAGCTATGGTAAGCACCTCATCGTGTCGGGCGAAACCGTGGTCGATTCCGGCGCCACGCTCACCTTGGGGCCCGAGATTATTTTCATCGTGCCGGATTTCGGGTCGTTCACGTCGGGCGGCTTGGCACTTATGCCGGGCGCAACCGTGAAATACAACGGCCTGACATCTGTCTCCACCGGTCGGTTAACCGCTGGGGTTCTCTCGCGCATTGAATTGGCCAGTTCAATCTCCCTGGTGTTGGGTGACCTAAATGCGCCCGACGGTTTTTACAGCAATGGTCGTGTTGTGGTCCCTGGTGTAGCCTCATTGACCTTAGAAGACGCTAACACAGCCGTCTTTGACTCAGCTGCGCTGGTAACGATAGGTGATGAAATAGTTCCAGGTACGATCAACGCTGTCAACGGCATCACACTCGACTTCGGTGGCAACATCGTCGGCTACGGCACGATCGACACGCCAAACGATCCCTTCAAACCGTTGACCAATAACGGCAATATCATCGGCAACTCACCGTCCAACCCCATCACCCTCACCGGCTATGTCAAGGGCGTCGGCACGCTCGATAACGTTGTCATCACCGGCACCGACTCGCCCGGTTTCAGCCCAGCGACGGTCTACCGTGGCAGCGTCAGCTACGCCGGTAATCTGGAAGTCGAGATCGGCGGGACGTCCGTCGGCGATTTCGACAAGATCGTCCACTCCGGCACGGCCACACTCGGCGGCATCCTCGACGTGCTGCTGATCAACGGCTTCACCCCAAGCGCCGGCGACAGCTTCGACATCCTCGATTGGACAACTGTTGCCGGGAATTTCTCAACGCTTAATCTTCCTTTACTGGGAGACAGCCTCGATTGGGATACAAGTGGATTGCTGATCGATGGCACGATCTCAGTCATCTTTGCTCCAGTCGTTGGTGACCTTGATGGGGATGGATTTGTTGGAATTACAGACCTTAACATCGTACTGGGAAATTGGAATCAGGTCGTAGCCGCCGGCGATCAGTTGTCAGGTGATCCTTCCGGAGATGGATTTGTTGGAATTGAAGACCTCAACACAGTGTTGGGCAACTGGAACTTCGGCACCCCGCCGAATGATTCGGCGAACATCCCCGAACCGACAGCATTCATTCCGCTGGGATTATCAAGTGGTTGGGTGTTATATACCAGGTATCGGAATTGATATGTGGCATATCAACCTAAGAATTGATACATAAGAAGACACCGCCATGATCAGACAACAGGAAGAGGATGTGTTGTCCGATGATCAGTGGGACAGACTCCAACGAAGACTACGTCTGCCTCAAAGGCAGTATCAGGTCATCCGATTACTGTTCAAAGGGTATCGTGATAAAGAAATTGCTTACTCGTTGAATATAGCCCATCCAACCGTTCGGTCTCACCTAAGACGACTCTACACTAAGTTTTCCGTCCAGGATCGAACAGAACTAGTTCTTCATATCATGCGTGATTTTATTATCCAACCTCAATCTAGATATTTAGACGATCGCTAACCGGCCGTTATGAATACCTGCTATGCTCTGTTGGCCTCCTCTCGGTCTTTGTACCAGTTAATGTAAGAGAAGCGGGTTGTTAATCGATGGGTGCAGAGCCGTAGGGAGGGGCGTAGCCCCGACCGGAGGGTCTGCACCCATCAGCGCCGTCGGGAACACCCCGGCGGTCTTATCGTCACACATCGCGGCGTACGCCGCCGGCGTCTGCCAGCCGATCCCGCCGTGCAGGCGGTGGTGGTTGTACTCGTTCCACCACTCGTCCAAGACATACCTCGCTTCGTCCAGGCTCAGGAACAACTCCCGGTTGAGCAGTTCAATATCCGCTTGGCGGAGCTTGGCTACGATCTGTTCTCCACTATGTCGCTTCTTCATCGAGGAATCCTTTCCGGCAAAAGGCCGGCTGGATTTTCTCACATCATCTGGATCATTTCACGGGGAGGGTTCCAATCAAGCCGAAGGCATCGTACAGTTGCCTGACCTGTCTAACCATGGCCGGGAAGCCGTCACTGCAACGGGCACAAACGGGAATGAAACCGGCTCTGAAAACTGGGCGTCCTACTGGGCGTCACGGGTACGAAAAGATGCGATTTCGGGCGACACGGTGAGACAATCACGGCGTTCTGAACCTGAAGCCGACCGAAACAAAAAACCCTGTATTTCTCGGGAAAAACCGCAAAAACAAGGGGAAAAAAGCGGAGAGGGTGGGATTCGAACCCACGATAGGGACAG
>RFGN01000558.1 GCA_003696645.1 Gammaproteobacteria bacterium
ATTTCTGCTGTTGTCATAGGCACATCCTCCTTTTCCTTGGCTGTTGAACTAGGTTGCCATCCTCCTCCACGACTTATCCCAGCGCGGTGGAGTGCGCGCTATGTTGGTCCTCCATCTTGTAAAGCGCCGAGAACCCCTGGCGCTCCCAGGAAACCACTGTTCAGTACACAACACCAGCACAGCGGTACCTGGGATTGAAACTGGTGTTGTGAGGGAGAATGCGCATGCTCAGCTACCTCTATAAAGAGGCATTGCCCGGTGGCCGCCACGGGGAGGCGATGCACAATGGCCACCATGTATGTCCGTAATTTGTATAGCGCCACGGCACCGGGCGCTCTATGTGATTAACTTCATTGTTCCTCCTTTGGTAGGGAGTAAGCGGAGCCCTACCTCTCCTCACCTAGCTTCCACATACCTCCACTTTGGATCAACCCATGAGTCCTGGCTAGGGACCCTCAGTATCACCTCCGCTTTGGTATGCTTCCACTAGGTGGTCGGCTGCTTCCAATCCTCTAGGTAGGATTGGGCGACGTTAGCAGCTTAGCCGCATCCCTGCCTATGGTCAGGCTTGAAGGGCCCGGGATCAGGCCAAGGGTTCGCCGACTCTCTGCCATGGATTATAGGAGAGCCTTAAGCTCCCCTAAGATTTTCCATGGCTCGACGGCATTGATCCCATAGAGACGCTGCACTGCGGCAGTGTCATCTACTAGAATCTCGCCGTCGGAGAGTCCTCCCTTCCCAAACCACGCGAAGGTGCCTACTGCAGGCCATCCGGCTGCTTCGGCTTCCTTGCGTGCCCCTTCCATGGCTTCGTCGGCCATGCGGATGATATTCTCATCCGCAACTGGTAATGGCTCGACGTTCACCACTTCCAGGGTGTCTGGGAAGAGAGCGCGAACCCTCTCTATATTCACTCCCGCACTAAATATGCGGAGCTTATTAAATAAGCCCGCTTTGTGCAGGAGTGTGATCATCTCACCGAGTGGTGAAAGCGCAAAGCGCCCTCCTTCCCCGGTTTTGATGATCAATGTCTCGTCTAGGTCAAAGACGAGACGAGAGAGGAATTTCGCCATCCTCTCCTCCTTTTCCCCCTCACCGCTGGTTTCCTTCCACCACACATAGACCGAATAACAAAGTATAAAAGTATGTGGTCTATGTGAGCTTCCGGCGCCACGGGGCCGCCAAGCCCTCTACACGGTGCCCTGTACGCCGTTCCCTACTCACGTGACTGGGCGTACTGCCAGGTATACTGGCCTCCTGTCACGCTTTCAGCAGGAGGTAAGATGACAGGCTTGTCGGGGTAGTCATCTTACCCGCAGCACCTATGGATCCACCAGGGACCTTTGGACTTACCTCAACAACCTTACTCAGGTACTAACTACACGGTCCCTACCTGCTAAGAGGTAGGGGGTGAGGTCCATGTAGCTTTCTCTGAGATAAGGAGTAAGGCAGTTTCCTCGGGTATGGTGGAGGTGCCACTTGGCCTTTTTGGTTCCTACTTACGGATAGGAAGTCCTAGTACCTCAGGCGTTGGTAGCTAGGCAAAGAACCCCGGGTCCCCCTTTAATGGCGGGCAACTAGCAGGATATAGGGGTGTACCAATAACCAATAGGGGTTTTGTATACCACACTACTGGTCACCTGCTAGCTCGTTTGCCCTTGACCCTAGCATGACTTGAACATGCAACCGGCCGGTTCCGGATAGGGTCTAGGAAGGCAGGCACAAGGGCCAAACCTTCCCTGTTTCTGGGGTTCTGTTTAATACTCCCGATACCAGCACAGAACCCCAAAGAAGCTGGTCGGGGAGGGCCAATTTTGTTTTCCGCCAGTCGGCCACCCTGGCAACC
>RFGN01000559.1 GCA_003696645.1 Gammaproteobacteria bacterium
CGGCGTCGGGAATTACTACGGCACCTACGACGCTCAGAACATCTTCGACGACTTCGAAGATGGCGAGATCAAGATCGAGATCCTCAAGTTTGAGCACGCTGCCTGGAGTCATAAAGCCCAAGGCATGGTCTCGGGCAAAACCTTCCCCAAGATCGAGGGGGATCAGGTGTTCCTCTCCGGGACCAAGGTCCGGGAAATGCTCAGTCGGGGCGAGCGTCCCCCTGCTGAATTCAGCCGCCCCGAAGTCGCTGACGTGCTCATCAAGTGGGCCACCAGCGAAGTCGCCGCTAACGCCTGATATACTATCGAAGCATAGCTTAACCATGAACCGCCAGCCTGATTACGGTTGGCGGTTTTTCTCATTAATGACCAAAGATTAACCTGTGAGTGATATAAGTCAGTTCTGGATTCTGCACGGGGGTTTTGTCGTGGAACCGTCCGCTTTATATCATGCCCGCATACCCTGCAGCCCTAATCGGAGCCAGCTTCTATGCCTGCACCGGACGACCGTCGATATCTGGAAAGCCATGAATGGCATAAGCCCGAAGGCGACCTTGTAACAATCGGAATAAGCCAATTTGCGGTGGATGAGCTGACCGACATCACCTACCTGGAAATATCGGCCGAGGGTACCATTCACAAAGGCGATGCCTTGGGTGAAATCGAGTCTGTCAAGGCCACCAGCGAACTCTATACCGGCATGGATGGCGAGGTGGTCGAGGTCAATCAAGCGGTCATCGACGATCCATCACTGATCAACCGGGACTGCTATGGCGAGGGCTGGATCATTAAAATCCGGCCAAGTGATCCATCGCAACTCGAAGACCTACTGTCCGCGGCAGATTACGAGAAACAGACAGCCCACTAGGTTAATAGCTGCGGGTCAAACTTAATGGCTCAAACCTTGGCCAAGCCAACGGATTACCGGTGCTTGGCCGGGCATCCGGCGGGTGGTAGGATATAAGGCAGGTGAATGACCCCCGCGAGGCCCTGAGGGATCGTGCCTCGCCCCCCTGCCGGAGGCATCCAGATGATCGTGGACGTACATACCCGGGTCTGGGACAGCATCAAGCAACTCGGCCGGGCGGAGGAGTCCTTGCGCCGCAAGCCCAACGCCCCGTGGGAGCGACCGGACGCAAGTCCGGATACCCATCACGAGGCGATGCAACCTGTCCGACACGCCCTGATTCTGGGATTTGATAGCCAATACCTCGACGCTCAAATCACTCACGAGCAAGTGGCAGGCTATGTATGCAAAGACCCTGGTAAATATCTAGGGATCGCAGGTATCGATCCTATGAGGGGCGATGCTGTACAGAGTCTCAAGCGGGCCAAAGACTTGGGATTGGTAGGCGTCACCGTCAGCCCCGCCGCCCAGGCATTTCACCCCTGTGACACCCGGGCGATGGCTTTATACGAGGCCTGTGCCGAGATGAAGATGCCGATCCTGTTTGAATCGGCCACCCTTCTCGCCCGTGACGCCAAGCTCGAATTCGCTCAGCCGTACCTGCTGGACGAAGTTGCTCGATCGTTCCCGGGTCTGAAGATCGTCGTGTCTGCCATGGGTGATCCGTGGGTTCATCAGTGTCTGACATTGATTGACAAACACCCCACGGTTTATGCTGACTTAAGTGATCTGGCGACCCGTCCCTGGCAGCTTTACAACGCGTTGGTGCTGGCCCATCAACAGGGTGCCACAGAACGGATCCTCTTCGGCAGTAACTTCCCATTCTGCACACCTAAAAAGGCAATCGTTTCGATCTATTCGATCAACACATTTACACAGGGTACCCCTCTACCGAGTATCCCACGCGACCAACTCCGTTCGATTGTGGAGCGTGACGCCCTGCTCTGTCTTGGCTTGCGTGAGCCCGAATCACAAAACCAAGCAGAAACCGGACAAGGGCATGAAACGCTGCGCATCCCCTCGGCCTATTCCATGAAGGACGCGGACACGGCATGATCAGACATCGGACTCTAAAGCGACTCGCATCTTTTCTGATGTTACTGATGGCACTTTGGACCTCAGGATGCTCGTGGCAGACCACGGGAGCCTCGAAAGGCGATCTTCAAATAAGCAGCCGGACCAATCCGGAATCAATCAAAATCGGAGGCTTTGATCATGCGATTTATGCGTCGCATGGCAAGAGCATCCTGACTGCGGTACTCACGGACGGGCCCATTGATCATCCCAAACGCGCGCTGATAGTGAGGATGTTCTGGCGCCCCAAAGCGGCCGCCACCCCGTTAGACGAAACCGCCACGAATGCGACTGTTCAATACATCGTTTTTGACCGGGTTAACAATACCGTGGGTATTTACTCCGGCGGTGGGTTCCTGTTCCCCGAAACTGACCTGACCCAGTCGACTTTGCATGCCAACCTCTGGCAGGCAACGCTGAATCTCTCTGAAAAAAGCGAGGGATTTGAAGATACATACGGGCCTTCATTAATGACCGGCCGATTCACAGCGTCACGAAATGATGAATATCTCCCCGAGGCTGTCCGCCAAGTGAATATCGCAGTAAGCGAAGTTCTCGGCGTGCCACGGTTTGTCCATGCTGATTAAATTACCACCCCGCAAAACACATCTACGACGTACTCTTCACACGCTTCATGGCTCGTCAACATCAGGTGTATGGATGTCGGTCTGCGCGTGAAGGTGCTCGGCAGATTCAGGTGTGGTAATCACCTTGTAGATACACCAAGCCAATAGAAAGGTCACAAACCCGACCGAAGACAGCATAATAATCCAACCTCCGGGTGTCATGACTTGGCCTCCGATTGAAGCTGTTCCTGTTTATTCCATCTCTTGACAGACTGAGCGATCAGCAACATAAATAAGACCGCAACGAGAATAATGAATCCCACGGTCATCTGGGCCACACGGTCCTCAGCCAGTGCCTTGAAGTAATTCCCTTTTTCAGCCGTAGCCTGTTGATACAACCAGACTATAAACACGATACTCAAGTACACTGGGGCAACATACTTGAGCACATATCCCACTAATCTCGGAACCCGGATGCTGGCCCCTCGGTTGATCTCCTCCATCCCCTTGTCAATACCCAACCCCCATCCGAATAAGATGGTCTGGAACGTCGCCAAGACAAAGATACAGAAGGTGCCGACCCAGAAGTCCATCGTATCCAGCGCCATTAGATTCTTGGAAAAATACACCACGAAGAAGCTGCCGACCATCGTAATAAAGCCGAGCATGGCAACGGATGCCCGTCGACCAAGCCCCAGTCCTTCCTCAAGCAATGCGATCGCCGGTTGAAGCATGGAAAGCGAACTGGTCACCGCGGCAAGAAACAGCAGGAAGAAAAACAACGTCCCCACGAATCGGCCACCTGGCATCGACTCGAAGACCTGCGGCAATACCATAAAACCAAGGTCAAATGTCCCTCGTCCTGCGACACCCGCCGCCCCAAGGAAAATAAACGCGGCAGGAATAGTTATCAGGCCGCCCAAGGCCACTTCACAGAATTCATTCCCCGCGTTAGAGGTCAGAGATGACAAGGCCACGTCATCGTCCTTTTTCAGATAGCTGGCATAAGTGATGATGATGCCGAAACCGACCGACAGCGAGAAGAAGATCTGGCCGGTGGCTTCCAGCCACATCTGCCCGTTCATCAAACTCTTAAGAAATGATCCGTCTTCTGTCTTAGGATTCCACATGAATCCCAACCCATTGAGCACATTCAATTCCGGCTTACTCGGGTCGGGGGTTCCCAACGTCAAGACCCTGCCAAGCACAACCAGAGCACACAGGATCAACAGGGGCATCGCAAAGAGGCAGAAGCGTTCGATTCCCTTGCTTAAACCCCGATAGATGAGGATGAAATTGAGAACGAAACAGAGAACCAACGCAATAACCGCCGGGCTTACGCCGCCGTTTCCCAGCAGGAAGCCATCCGCCTCCATACCAATGAAGTTCTTGAAGAAACCAATATACGCTTGGCTGTCGTTTCCGAGAGACAAAGCACCCGTCGCGGTGTAATAGGCGTAGCTCAGGCACCAGGCTTCTATGAAGACGTAGTACATGTAGATGACAACGGGCACGAGCATACCAATCACGCCGAAGTAAGGGGCCGCCCGATTTCGCCAGATCGTTCTGTAGATGCCCGGGGTAGAGTTGTGCCCTCGCACACCGCCGTAGCGCCCCATTCCCCATTCGGCCCAAGCCAGCGGAATGCCCAGCACCAGCAGTGCGATGAAATACGGGATCATGAAGGCCCCGCCCTCGTACTGTGCTGCTTTGCCTGGGAAACGGAGGAAATTGCCCAATCCCACCGCGCTACCCATGACCGCGAGGATCACGCCGATGCGTGTGCCCCATGATTCGCCGCTGCCTGTGCCTTTTGCCATAATGCGTTTCCTGTGCTTGGTTCAAAAGACTCTGACGTGACACCCAATCGGACAAACCCTGATCGAGTCATGAAGTTATAGCAGAAGATAGCTCCGCGAGATCAAAACGCAAGTTCGGATCTTTGCTAAGCTTGTCGACAGAAAATATACGCCCCCGGACCCCAATACATGATTCCACCGCCTGACACTTCACCCGATCCCGGACCGACCGATCCGATCCACGAGGCTGCGGAGGCCCCTGTCGGCCCAGTCAGCCGATGGGCGATTCACCGCCGACTCTACGACTGGGTGCTCTCGCTGGCGGAAACGAAACACGCTACCTGGTCGCTGTTCGCCCTGAGCTTTGCCGAATCGAGCTTCTTCCCGATCCCGCCGGACGTGCTGCTCGGGCCGTTGTGTCTGGGCAAACGGGAACGGAGCCTGTGGTTCGCGTTGGTCACGACTGTGGCCAGCGTTTTCGGCGCTGTGTTGGGGTATGTCATCGGTTACTGGGCTTGGGAGGCAGTGCAGGGTTGGGTGTTTGACTACGTACCGGGCTTCTCACAGGATAAATTCAACACGGTCCAGCACTGGTACGATGCTTGGGGTGTGTGGGTGCTGTTCATCGCGGCCTTCACTCCGATTCCGTTCAAGGTATTTACCATCGCAGGCGGGGTGTTTGCCCAGCCATTAATGCCTTTCGTCCTGATATCAGCGGCGGGCCGCGGTGCGAGATTTTTTCTTGTGGCCGGTCTTTTCTGGTGGATCGGGCCTAAGGCGATCCCGTTCATCGATAAGTACTTCAACCTGCTTTGCCTGCTTTGTGTGGTTCTGCTGCTTGGCGGGTTTATATTATTGAAACTTATGCACTAGTCTCCCCGGCAAACGTCCCTCTGCGGATTCGGAGTACAGAATGAACGTGTTAGTCACAGGTGGAGCGGGGTACATCGGATCCCATGCGGTGCGCCGATTGCTTCAGGATGGGCACACCGTCACTGTTCTGGATAACCTGAGCCGTGGTCATCGTACGGCAGTCTTACCTGAGGCTCAATTCATCCAGGCCGACCTGCGAGATACCGATACGGTTCGGACAACACTAGAAAAACACACCATTGACTGTGTGATGCACTTCGCGGCATTGGCCTATGTGGGCGAATCGGTCACTGAGCCTCTGACTTACTACGATAACAACACATACGGCACAATCAGCCTTCTGCAAGCTATGGAGAAGTCTGGAGTCAACCGGATGGTCTTCAGTTCGACCTGCGCGACCTATGGTGAACCCGAATCCATGCCGATTGTGGAAACCATGCCACAGAAGCCTATCAACCCGTATGGCTGGTCAAAGCTCTTCGTCGAACAAATCCTGACGGATTATGCAAACGCGAATAAGAATTTTGCATTCGCTGCCTTACGCTATTTCAACGTCGCGGGGAGCGCCAGTGACGGCAGTATTGGTGAAGATCATGACCCGGAAACCCACATCATCCCGGTGTTGTTGAATGTCGCATTAGGCAAAGTGCCGAAAGTAACCGTATTCGGCGATGACTACCCGACACCGGACGGGACATGCATCAGGGACTATATCCATGTCGAAGATCTGGTCGACGCTCACACAGTCGTGATGGAGGCATTACAACCCGGAGACCAGCGGTTCTACAACCTTGGTGTTGGACAGGGCCGAAGCGTGAGAGAGCTGATAGACACGGCACGCGAGGTCACCGGACGGGAAATCCGGGTCGAGATCGGACCGCGTCGGCAGGGGGATCCGCCGAAACTGTACGCTAATGCAGATAAGATCCGGCAAGAATTGAACTGGAAAGCCAAGCATACCGATGTCCGAGAGATGATTGCCTCCGCCTGGCAATGGTTCCAGTCACATCCCAATGGGTATAACGATAAATAATGACGGATCACAATCATTTTGAGTCCCATCAGACATGGCAGCCTCCAAGAGGTAGAGGTTTTCATGTACTGTGCTGGCTTATGCTGGGAACACTCGCCCTGTCAATTATCATTGCCACTTGGTGGATACTGGCGGCACCCGCAAGGTGAATCACAGACGCTCGCTTCGCTGTACTGGGGAAAAACGTAAAATCGGGCTCAATTTAATGAGCATCGCACCGAAAGGAATTGATACCACCACGGAATACAACAGCACCCAGAACCGTTCGAACAATTGATCTGATGGGTCCCAGTGCGGGATTGGATGACCAAGCAGGAACGGCAGACCACGAGCCGAGTAAAGCGCGACCACAACCAGCTCAACGAAGATGCCGACGAATAGCACCATCATCGCCAGCGAAATGACGGATTCACGAAAAACCAATCCGCGCAGCTGCAGAACCGCAAAGGCACCAAACAGATAACCCAGCGCTTCAGGTCCCAAGATCGGGCCTTCAGGTAACGGGCCCGGCAATAAGTTTGCTAACACCCCTATAAGAAGCATTGACCACCCGACCAGCCTGGGCGGAGCATTCATCCCGATATAAACCGCATAGACCAAGAGAAAGTTCGGCATCGCACCTGTCGGATCTGGGATACCAAGCAATGGCGTTAATCCGACCTGCATCAGCAGACATAGATATGCCAGAATGGAAAAAGCCAACCAGTTCATGCCTGACAGTCCGGGTTGTGAGCCGAGATAGGTCGCATTGGTTACTCCACCGGCACCAGAACGATCACACCATGCAATGACGCCAGTGTACGTTGAGGTTGAATACGAACTCGTAGATTCAACATGGGTCGGTCCGGGTGAGGCTGAACGTCAATCACCCTGCCAACAATAAAACCGCGTGCCCTGAACTGCCAGCTATCGTCGGCTAAAAGCGCCATGTCACCAGTATGGATTGGCGCATCCAGCGGGAACTCGTCCGTGACAAACGTCCGAGCATCTTCACTTAGGGTGATAAAAGCAGGCATCGGCACCGCCGCCGGATCCAACACGGGTTTAGTGATGCGAACCTGGAGACTGGTGCCCGCGGCGGTAATCAACTGAACGTCAGCCGTACTCACGGACGTATTCACGACCTTACCGACCAAGTCGGCCCCCCAGACCACCGCCAAGCCATCACGCACCCCGTGATCGGACCCGATGTTGATGGTCAGGATCGGATGGATACGATCCCCGTTGAATCCGATCACCTTCGCCCCAACGAAACGAATATCTTCGGTATCCACCAAAGCATTTATGATCGCGAGATTGTCGCTCAGATTTCGCAACCGAAGAATGTCCTGCTCAAGGTTGTCGATATAAGCCCTGGCCTGTTCAAGCTGCTGAACAAGATCACCACCCGTGGAGAAATCGGCCGGATCGTGCTCCCCGGGACGAATGGATGTTGACAGACTGTGCAACAATGCCGCAGGTTTGGTGATCAAGGCAACAAAAGATCGTGGCACATATGAAATGCGTGTCGCAACCCAAGCTGGAAGCTGGCTGCTGATAAGTAAGAGCACCACCAAAGCGATCATGACCCGCTTGGCGTTGATAGGTGATCGATTCATATGCACGTCAGCCCGGCCGTGATAGTGGGTAACGTATCAGGTCGCCTGTTGCCGGTCGTCCTCAAGAACCATTCACGAAACAATCCCACGCTGACAACTCGACATGTAAGGCTAAGCCTCATCCATGTCGCTTTCCATGGTGGCTTTCCATTCCTCAAGGTGTTCGAGGTAGATGGCGGTTCCTCGTGCGACACAAGTCAGTGGATCGTCCGCCACCCGACAATCCAGGCCGGTGGCGTTGCTGATAACCGTATCGATACCACGCAGCAATGATCCGCCCCCTGCCAGCACGACACCGTTATCCACCAGATCTGCCGCGAGTTCCGGCTCGGTACGCTCGAGCGTTCGTGTTACGGTCTCGATAATGGCACTCAGTGGCTCCTGTAATGCCTCCCGGATTTCTTCACTGGTAATCACGGTTTTGCGAGGCAGCCCTGAGATCATGTCCCGGCCGCGCACCTCCATGGACCGCTCCTCCCCGTCAGGCGCCGCCGACCCGATCTCAATCTTGATCCGTTCAGCGGTCTGCTCGCCGATCATCAGGTTGTAGGCCTTTTTCATGTGGTTGATGATCGCTTCATCCATGTCATCGCCAGCCACACGCACCGATTCGCATTGTGCGATATCGGCCAGCGACATGATGGCGACCTCTGTAGTCCCCCCACCGATATCGACGATCATGCTTGCGGTCGCTTCGACGATCGGCAGGTTGGCCCCAATCCCCGCCGCCATGGGCTCTTCGACCAGGTACACCCGCCGGGCCCCGGCACGTTCCGCGGAATCCAGCACCGCTCGTTTTTCTACCGCGGTGATGCCCGAAGGCACCGCAATGACCACACGCGGTTTGACAAACGGCCGCTTGCCGTTGACTTTCCGGATGAAGTACCCGAGCATCGCCTCGGTAATCTGGAAATCACTGATCACGCCGTCCTTCAATGGCCGAATCGCGGTGATACTACCGGGGGTCTTTCCGAGCATCTCCTTGGCGACCCAGCCCACTGCGTTGCCGTTATTCAGGACCACATTCGTCCCCTTTTTAACGGCAACCACACTCGGTTCATTCAGGACGATGCCCTCCCCACGCACGCACACCAAGGTATTGCACGTGCCGAGGTCAATCCCCATATCGACGGAAAACCAGCTTAAGAGACTGTCAAGATTCAATCGCCGTGGCCCCTGTCGGCCCGGGGTTAAGGAG
>RFGN01000074.1 GCA_003696645.1 Gammaproteobacteria bacterium
GAAATACACTGCGTCGGCTCCTGCCTGCAATGCGGCCATCAAAGACTCCATTGAGCCAGCCGGAGCCAGTATTTCAACCTGGTTTCTTTCTGTACGTACTTTCATTTTGGATGGCTGTTGGTTTGTTTTCATCCCGGCATTGCCACCGGCATGAAAAAGAAAGCCGCAAAATTACGACGATTCAAAAAGCCAGGGTACTAATGCTTTTGCCTCCATCCACATGAATTACCTGTCCGTTGATGAAACCATTTTCTTCAGAAGCCAGAAATGCCACCGCATCCGCCACATCCTTTGGCGAGCCGATGTTTTTGCCTGGCTGGCTGTTGATCAGTTTTTGCCGGACTTCTTCCGGCAGGTTCCGGGTCATGGGGGTGTCGATCAATCCAGGAGCCACCGCATTCACTGTCACTCCCTTTCTGGCCAGTTCCAGTGCCAGCGCCCGGGTAAGGCCGATCACACCGGCTTTGGAGGCCGAGTAGTTTGTTTGGCCCGGGTTGCCCAACCAGGCCCGGGAGGCAATGTTGATGATTCGTCCGTAACCTTGCTGCCGCATGCGGATGGCAGCTTCCCGGCACATCAGCCAGGTGCCCCGCAGATTAACATTGATCACCAGGTCGAAATCCTGGCTGTCCAATTTCCAGATCACACCGTCCCTGATGATGCCGGCGTTGTTGACGACCACGTGCAGTGGCGAACCCATGCCGTCTGCGGCTTTAAAGAGTTGGGCAACACTGTTCTCATCGCCAACATTGCATTTCAAAAAGCGGGCATCCAGTTCCGATGCAGCCTGCTCACCAGCCTCTGCGTCCAGGTCTGCAATCAGCAATTGAAATCCATCGGCTTTCAGTCGCTGCGCAATGGCCTTTCCGATTCCCCGGCCCGCTCCCGTCACTATGGCCAAGCCTTTTGTCATGCTATGCTATTTCAGCCTGTTCGTACTGCAATTTCAGGTGACTGCCCAATTCCTCGTCTTTGTCCTGAAAGGCGAAGAAGAGGCGTTCCTTTTCCACCGGGGATAGCACCATTTCCACCGAGACGAACAACTCGTCATCTTCGGCGCTGATGTGGTCTTCCAGGTTGGAGAGGTACTTTTCGAAAAGTGACCTCACCTTTTCCCAGTCACTTTCATCCACGGCATCCTCGATGTCCGAGAGGTATTCCCTGAACATTTCGTGGTGTTCTTCGAGGGCTTCCACGATGGGCAGCAAGCCGGGCTGGGTAAGCCGCAGGAAAGAGAAGAGCAGGTCTTCTTCTTTCTGGTGGTGGAAGGCGTCGCCATAAGTTCTGAAGAAGGTGATGTACTGCTTGAGGGCGACCTGTTTAGTGGACAGGTCCTCGTTTTGCAGCAGTTGCCGGAGGCGATGCACCTTTTGAAGAATGACCTGGTGCTCGTCGTACAACATTTGTAAAGCTTCAGTGTGCATGGTCACAGATTTTTGAGAAAAAAAATTTCGCTGCTAATTAAGATTTTTTTGTCTCAAAAGAAAAATATTTATAGCTTCGTGTTCAAAATTAGCGAACATTTGTTCGTAAGTCAACCCAAACACAGTAATACTTGAGAGTTTTTTTAGGGTTTGCCCAATCGAGTTTGGCGGGTTCTCCGGCGCTTCTCACAACGATGTCTTGAGCCTTTGAAAGCAAGTGATAATACCAGGTGAAGAATGGCGCAACCCGCGTGCTGATGAGCAAAGGATGAGCAGCCAATTCTCCCACCTGGAAAAGATTGCTAACCGGGAGCTCTGGTTTGAGAAGATCAGGTGAAGTTGAAAGATGGCAAGTGCAATACCTGGTTTTGCAAACCGACGGCTTCCAACAAATGCAGTTAAATGGAAGCACAAATCAACGCACTGCTGTCTCGTTGCCGGGAGCTGGCATTTGACCTGAATTTTTCCGAAGCCAAAGCCTGGAAGAAAGCCAAAGCGGGCAGGTTTCTGGTTGGACACCTTCCCATTTATTTCCCGAGGGAAATCGTGCATGCTGCCGGAGGCCTTCCGGTGGGCATCATGGGTGGAGGAGACATCAAGCAGATCATCAAAGGCGACGCCTTTTACCAGAGCTACATCTGTCACATGCCCCGAGGAGTCATCGAGATGGCGCTGGATGACAACTTCGATGAATTCGACGGGTTCATTTTCCCTTCTATTTGCGACGTGATCAGAAACCTTTCCGGCATATTCAAACTGCTGGGAAAAGGTCGTTTCGTAAAGTACCTTGACTATCCCCAGAATTTCACCGAAGAAGTTGGTGGCACCTTTTATCGAAGGGAGCTACAGCACGTAATGGATGAAATGGCGGCCATCACCGGCAAGACCGTAACTACCGTAGCCCTGAACCATTCCATTGAACTTTACAACACCAACCGCCGGATGCTGGCTGAGATTTACGATATCCGCCAGCATTTCCCCTGGCGGCTCAGTTATGAACAGCTCTACTGCCTGATGCGGGCGGGCCTCGTCATTCCGGTTGAGGAGCACAACGAGATGCTCAGCCAGGTGCTTGACTACATCAGCAACGATGTTGGCGAGGCGATGGACAACATCCGCGTGGTGATCAGCGGCGCTTTTTGCGAGCAACCGCCACTCGGCCTCATCCGCTCCATCGAGATTGCCGGCTGCTATGTGGTGGACGATGACCTCATCCTGGGTTCCCGTTGGATTCAGGGGGACATACAAAGCGATACAGATGATCCCATCGGTGCCATCGTCAGTGCCTACCTGGAACGCAGCACTTTCTCCTCTTCAGTTTACGACGTTGACAATCCGAAAGAGGCCCGGCTCATCGAGCTTGCGCAGCGAAGGAAAGCCGACGGGATACTCTTTGCTGCTCCGAGTTTCTGCGACCCGGCGCTGCTGGACCAACCCCAACTCCAGAAAGCCTGCGACGATGCCGGCATTCGCTATATCAGTTTCAAGTTCAGCGAAAACACCGGCCAGTTCAAAGTAATCAAAGAGCAGGTGGGAGCCTTTTCCGATTCCATCAAATTGTGGGAGGAGCCTGCACTTTAAAACGTCTAACCATTCCGGCGAAGCCGGTACAATACCAATAGTTATGGCAAAGGAAGTTGTCAAGGAAAAGAGCATGGTACTCCAAAAGGAGATGCTTGCACGCCAGTTTCGGGAGCTGAGCACCGCCAAAGAAACCGGAAAAAAAGTGGTGTACACCTTCGTGCCCGGTAATCTTTCGGAGCTGATTCATGCCTTCGGAATGCTGCCGGTATATCCGGAAATCAATGCCTTGCAATCGGGCATGCGGAAGAAGTCCGGCAGTTTCATCCGGGATGCCGAGAAGGCCGGCCACTCCGAAGATGTCTGCACCTATGTGAAATGCGATGTGGGCATGTTGCTGAACGGCAACATCGGCCCAACGGGAGACAAGTTGCCGGAGCCCGACCTGCTGCTGCTAAGCTATACCGGCTGTTTCACTTTCATGAAGTGGTTTGAGACCCTTGACCGGCTGTATCCGGGGGTGCCGGTGGCCATGCTGCACACGCCTTACCAGGAAAATGGCCGCATCACCCAGGAGATGACCGATTACATGGTGGAGCAGCTCAAGACGGAGGTCATTCCGAAGATGGAAAAGGTGTCGGGCGTGAAATACGATGAAACCCGGCTGGCTGAAATACTGGAGCATTCGGCAAAGGCCGAAGACCTCATCACCAAGATTTTCAGCACCACCAAACACAAGCCTTCGCCCATCGACGGGTATTTCGCCGGGGTATATTACATCGGGCCCATCAATGCCGGATTCCGGGGCACACCGGAAGCAGTGGAGTACTACCAGGCCCTTTACGATGAGATCATGGAGCGGGTGGAGAAAGGCCTCGGCCCCATTACGCCGGAAGGCGTGATGGAAGAAGAAAAATTCCGCCTGGTGGTGGAAGGTCCGCCAAACTGGACCTCCTTCCGGAATTTCTGGAAGCTGTTTTACGACATGGGGGCCGTGGTGGTGGCTTCTTCCTATACCAAAGTGGGCGGGGTTTACGATTACGGATTCCGGCACGACCCGGCCAAACCGCTGGAGAGCCTGGCCCATTATTGCATGAACTGCTACACCAACTTGAACCTGCCGCAGCGGATTGACCTGCTGGCCAAATACATCACCGACTTCCAGGCCGATGGTTTTTTAGTGAACTCAATTAAGAGTTGCAACTCTTTTTCTGCCGGCCAGCTGCTGATGATGCGCCAGCTGGAGGAGCGGTTGGGTGTGCCGGTTGGGTTCATCGAATCCGACCTGGTGGATCCCCGCTATTTCTCCTATTCCAACATCAAAAACAGGCTGGACTCTTTCTTCCAAATGCTGTCGCAACGCAAAGCCATCAGGGGGCAAATGGAGGCAATGCCTGCCTGAGAACCTGATACCGGATCAGTATTGCTAATTCAGTAAATCATTGAACGATGAAAAAATATTATCTCGGAATTGACCTCGGTTCTACCACTTCAAAGGCCGTCATCATCGATGAAAAGGACCAGATCATCGGCCGCGGCATCACCAACACCCGGTCCAATTACGAAGTGGCCGCCGAGCTGGCCAAGCAGGCTGCCATTTTCAATGCCCGTTTTCACCTGTTGCAGCAACGCCTGTCGGGGATCATGGAAAACCGGCCGGAGTATCGCCGTTACCTGGATGACCTGAAGGATGCCTTTCAGTTCCTGCAATTCCGGGAGCGGATGGAGCAGTTGGGGAGCCAATTCCGGGAAACCCTGCCGGCAGTGGCTTCCGACAGCCAGCAACTGCGGGAAATGCAGCCCTTGCTGGACAAGATCATCGAGGAAATTCTGGTGGAGACCAAAAAGGACTACCTGGACCACTCGCTGGGTGGGCAGAGCCAGTTTTTCCGGGACATCGTTGCGGAGCGATACAATGCCAAGGTAGCCGAATTGCCGAAGCAGTATTTCGAACCGCTGATGTTGCTCTTCGATAAGAGTATCAACCCGGTTGAGAACGAAATCCTGCAGTTCGATTTCAGGGCGCTGGTGGATGAGGCCATGAATTTGATCAACGATCAATATGCTTTCCTTGCTGAGCAGCCGGAAGAAGACCGGAGCCTCAATTTCGACGCTGAGCTCAACCTGCTGATGGGCAATTACCGCAAAGTCTCCGATTCACTGGAGGTTCACATTGATAGCGTCGCAAAAGAGGCTTTCCACATCGCCAACATGGTGGGTACCGGCTATGGCCGTGCGCTGCTGCCCTTCCCGGAAGACTGTATCAAGTCGGAAATCCTTTGCCACGCATTCGGTGCGCATGCGGTGTTCCCGAATACCCGCACGGTGCTCGACATCGGCGGTCAGGACACCAAAGCCATCCAGGTGGACCAGTACGGGCTGGTGACCAGCTTCCACATGAATGACCGCTGTGCTGCCGGCTGCGGCCGCTACCTCGGCTACATTGCCGACGAGCTGAGCATCTCGCTCAACGAGCTGGGACCCCTGGCGCTGGAAGCCCAAAAGGAGGTCAACATCTGCTCTACCTGTACGGTGTTCGCCGGGGCTGAGCTTCGGGAATTGCTGAATGTGGGTGAAAAGCGGGAGGATATCCTGGCGGGGCTGCACCGGGCCATTGTGATGCGTGCCATGTCCTTACTGGCCCGCTCAGGTGGGGTGCGCAATGAGTTCACGTTCACCGGTGGCGTGGCCCGGAACCAGGCGGTTTTGCGCTATGTATCGGATCTGGTGCGGAAGAACTATGGCCAGGATCTCACCATCAATGTGCATACGGATTCCATTTTCATGGGCGCACTGGGAGGGGCCATGTTTGCTCGCCGGAGCGCCGAAGGGCTCACCACAGAGCAGTTGGAAAAGAACACAGCCTCTGAAGTGCACTGAGCAATTGCGGAACCTGATCTTTCAACGAAAAAACTCTTTCAATGATGAAACAAGGCATATACACAATGGGGGTGGATGTGGGCAGCAGCTATATCAAGGTGGTGCTGATGGATTATGCCGATGACCCGAAGTTGCTGGACAAGCGAGTGGAGAAAATCCGCAAGCGAAACCCCGCCGATGTGGCTGATGAAATGGTCAATCAGCTCTTTGACGATCACGGCCTGGTTTACGAAGACATTGCCTACCTGGCCTCCACGGGCGAGGGAGAGATGGTGCGTCGCAAAAAAGGGCACTTCTACAGCATGACCACCCACTCTCGCGGAGGGCATTTTCTGCGGCCCGAGGCGAGAACAGTGGTGGACATGGGTGCACTGTACGTCAGGGCCATCAAGGTGAATCCGCAGGCCAAAGTGATCGACTACAAAATGACCGGCCAATGTGCTTCCGGCTCCGGGCAGTTCATCGAAAACATTTCGAGGTACCTGGGGCTGTCAGTGGAGGAAGTCGGTGACATCTCTCTGCAATCCACCAACCCGGAAGTGCCATCGGGAATCTGCGCCGTGCTGGCTGAGACGGATGTGATCAACATGGTTTCCCGCGGCATCAAAACCCCAGACATCATCAAGGGCATCCACCTTTCGGTGGGCAGCAGGATCATCAAACTCCTGTCCTCGCTCAAGGCTGAATCGCCGGTGATGCTGGCCGGCGGGCTGGCTGCCAATCACGGCATGGTGGAGGCCATTAAAGAATTGCTGGCCGAGAGCAAATACGATTTCGAGGTGATCACACATCCGGATGCCATTTACTCCGGCGCCATTGGTGCTGCCCTGTGGGGTGGTTACCGCTATGAAAAGCTCAATCAGAAGCAGGCCGTTCAGGTCTGACAAATTCCATTGCGTATGAAAACGCTACATGCTTCGCAAAAACTGGGTGAGGTACTCCCCAACATCGCAACCATGTTGAAGCAGAATGCCCGGCGGTTTTCTGACAAGCTCGTATTTGCCCATAAGGTGGAGGGTGCGTACAGCGGCATCACCTGGAAACAGTTCTTCGAGGAGGTGGAAAACATCGCCTGGAACCTGCACAGACTGGGCTTCCGCCCCGGAAACAAAATGGTGCTGTTCTCACCCAACCGGCTGGAGATGCTCCAGATGGAGATGGCCGTCATGGCTTCGGGTGGCATTGCGGTGCCCATATTCTACAACTTCATCGGTGAGACCGCTGAGCTGCTCATCCGGCATTCCGACGCTGAATACCTGACCGTGGCCGGGCAAGTGCAATTGTCCCGAATTTCACCGAAGCTGAACCTGAAGCAGATCATCGTTTTCGACGATGCCGAAGATGAGCGCTTTGACAAGCTGCTCCATTTTGAGGAATTGAAAAAAGGCCGGAAAGGGCGGAAGTCGGCACTTGATGAAAACCTCGCCCCGGACACCATCTGCCTCAACATGTACACTTCAGGCACCATGGGCGTGCCCAAATGCGTGCAGTTGACCCACCGGAACATCCTGTCGCAGCAAGCCGCCTTGAAACAATTGTGGAACCTGGACAGCCGGGACCGCTTTCTCAGCTACCTGCCCTGGCACCATAGCTTTGGCGGCATCTTCGAGCTGTTCTCCGCGCTCAGCAATGGCGCCACATACCACCTGGAAAGCAGCCTGGGCAAGGACCCCGCCAGCATCATGGAGAACTGGAAGCTGGTGAACCCCACCGTTTTTTTCAGTGTGCCCAAGGTGTACCAGGCACTGGTGGAACTGACCAAAGAAAGTTCTGAAGCTGAAGAAGCCTTTTTCAACTCCGGTCTCAAATTCGTCTTTACCGCTGCAGCTCCCCTTCCGGAAAACATCTCCCGGGAATTTGAGCAGCGCGGCATCCCCGTTATCGAAGGGTGGGGATTGACCGAAACTTCTCCCTGCTGCACACTCACGAATCCC